>JAGNUJ010000139.1 GCA_017987055.1 Giesbergeria sp. | reverse complement strand
AGCGCCGCCTGATGTACGTTGGCATCACCCGCGCCCAGCGCACGCTGGCCGTCAGCTGGACCAAAAAACGCAAAAAAGGCCGCGAAATGGTCGCGGCACAACCGAGCCGTTTTATTGCCGAAATGGCGCTCGACAAAACCACCGCGCGCGAAGATCCGCGTGCCAAACTCAAAGCCCTGCGCGCCGAATTTGCCGCCAAAGCCGCGGCCAATGCCAGTAAAAATGCCTCTTTATGAAACCCCTGAAAACTCTAATTACTCTTTTTTTGATAGCTGCTAGCGCAGGTGGAATAAGCGCTAGAGCCGAAAATCACTTAAAAATATCGGCTGACGCGGCCTGTCCGACGGCGGCGCAGATGGATCACCGCCAGCTGCAAGGCGTGTGGCACACCGATTTGCCCGGCCACGGCGGCACCACCGTGCTGCGCCTCGGTCAGCACCCCGAGCTGGCTGGCAGTGTGCGCGGCACGCTCGAGCGCGCCGGCCAAACGGCGCAGGTGGTGGGTGATGTCCACCAAGGCGAATTGACGCTGGAGGAGTCGCTCGACGGCAAGCGCATCTCCGCCACCTGGCTGGGCGATGTGGTCGAAGGCCAATGCGGTAAAGAAATACGCGGCCAGTGGAGCGAAAACGCGGCGGCGGACGATGCACTCGAAGTCAGCGTGCCGTTTGTGCTGCGCAAACAGGCGATGCCACCGGTGGTGTCGCAATGAGCCGCGCTCTCTTGGTTTACGCCGCTGCCACGGTATTGAGCGCTGCCCCAGCTGGGGCCGCCCAGCCCAGCGCCAGCAACTGGCAAGCCTGCACCGCTTTGGCGGCGGACAGCGCTGCCCGCTTGGCTTGTTTTGACCAGTGGGCGAGTCAGCAAGCTGCGCCAGCCGCACCGGTGGCCGCCACCACACCGCCGGCATCGGCCAGCACTTGGGTGCAAGCCGGCGTAGCGATTCCACCCCCGCCGACCGAGGGCGCGCTGGCGCCGCCAGTGTTTGAAATCATCAGCCCCGAAGGTTGCCGCAATCCGGCGCACAGCGACTTGTCGCGCTTTTGGGAGCTGGAGAACGACACCGATTGCGGCACCTTCAGCTTTCGCGGCTATCGGCCGATCACGGTGTCGGTGGCCAAGGGCAGCAGCGTCAACCGCCAACCCAGCTCGATGGCCGACGGCCACACCGCCACCGACTCGGTGGACTTTCGCACCACAGAAAACCGCATCCAACTCTCGGTGCGCACCAAAATCGCCCAAGGGCTGCTGACGCCCGAGGGCGGCACGCGCAAAGACTCGCTGTGGTTTGGCTACACCCAGCAGTCGTATTGGCAGCTGTTTAGCCCCGACATTTCGCGGCCGTTTCGCACCACCGACCACGAGCCGGAGGTGATGTACGTCTATCCGACCGACGCGCAACTGCCCGGTGGCTGGCGCTTGCGTTACAGCGGTGTGGGCGTGGTACACCAGTCCAACGGCCAAAGCCTGCCGCTGTCGCGCAGCTGGAACCGCGTCTATCTGATGGCTGGCATGGAGCTGGGCCAGCGCTGGCGCGTGCAAGCGCGCGTGTGGCAGCGCATCAACGAAAGCAGCGGCAGCGACGACAACCCCGACATCAGCGACCGCCTTGGCCGTGGCGAGCTGTCGGCGTTTTGGAACTACGACCCCGAAAACACCTTCGGTATGAGCGTGCGCCACCCATTGCGCAAAAACAGCCACGGCGGCTCGGCCAAGCTGGATTGGCTGCAAACTTTGGGCAAAGGATTTGCCGGCGGCAAGAGCAATTTACGCCTGCACACCCAGCTGTTCAGCGGCTACGGCGATAGCATGATCGACTACAACCGCCGCCGCACGGTGCTGAGCGTGGGGCTGAGTTTGGTGGATTTTTAAACCGATAAGCGCTGGCTTCATAGCGCACTTCGCGCGCTTGCCGCCTTGCCCGCTGGCCGACAATGGCGGCAAGAGGAATAACCATGGACTTGCAATACCAGCTCAAGGCTGGCAGCTACTACTTGTACGACATGCGCGATGCCCCCAGCGCAGTCACAGGCGAGCGCCGCTTTAAGCTCAAAACAGACTTGGTGGCGATTGCCTTTGACGCGCACACCGGCCAAGTACACCAGCACGGCAACCCGGTGCGCATCCAGTCGTGGGCGACCATGACCCGCCGGCGCCTGCGCGCAGCCGGCGCACAAGCTGAGGCCAACGATATCGTCGTCGTCTCTGGCCCGCTGCCGGTCGAAGAAATCAACAAATGCCTGTGGATTACCGGCTATGTGCGCCGCATGTTCCAGCGCTTGGCGACGTTGCCGCACGGCAAATTGCAGCCGGCGCGTACCGGCTCAGCCTACCGGCGCGCGGCCTGAGCGGCGGCGTTCAGGCCGCTCGGGCGCTATTCAAGCGCCGCGAAAATTCTCCAACATATCGTCCGCGCCGCTGTCGCTTTCCATCACTTGCTGCGCCTCCTCTGCTTGCGTTTGCTCGGAAGCATGGCGCACGATGGTCACTGGCACCAAGCTGGCATGCGCCACGGCTTGCGAGACCGAACCCAGCAGCGCGCTGCTGATCGCGCCCTGACCGCGTGCGCCCAAAATGGCCAAGTCGCAGGCCAAGCTGGAAATCATGTCGACCAGCGTATGCGCCGGATCGCCCACGCCGACGGCCACTTCGTAAGGTATGCCGGCTTCATCGAGCAGCGCGCGCGCCGGTGCCATCAAAAACTCCCCTGCCGCCTCGCTGGCCTGCGCAATCAGCTGCGGGTCGCGCGAGACCACCAGCTCGTACAGCGAGGCAGGTTCCTGCACGTTGGCCAGCACCACGCTGGCGCTCAAGCCGTTGCGCGCCAGTGCTACGGCATGGTGGACGGCGTCCAGAGCAAGGGCAGAACCATCAACGGCAATCAGAATTTTCAGCATGGCAGATCCTTTTTTTGAGAGGTAACGGCCAGTGTAGCGGTGCTGCGGCTCCATTCCCATCTGTGACAATCGCCGCCTATGTTGCAGTTTGACCTCCTCACCACCGACCCCACCAGCCATGCGCGCCGTGGCCAGCTCACCCTCAACCACGGCGCGGTGCAAACCCCCATTTTTATGCCCGTAGGCACCTATGGCACCGTCAAAGGCGTGATGCCGCAAAGCCTGCACGACATGGGCGCGCAAATCATTTTGGGCAACACCTTCCACCTGTGGATGCGCCCCGGCCGCGAAGTGATGCAAAGCTTTGGCGGCCTGCACGCCTTTGAGCAGTGGCACAAGCCCATCCTCACCGACTCGGGCGGCTTCCAAGTCTGGAGCCTCGGCGCAATGCGCAAAATCACCGAAGAAGGCGTGACTTTTGCCTCTCCCGTCAACGGCGACAAGCTGTTCATGTCGCCCGAAGTGAGCATGCAAATCCAAACCACGCTCAACAGCGACATCGCCATGCAGCTGGACGAATGCACGCCCTACGAGACCAAAGGCCACCTGACCACCGAGCTTGAGGCGCGCAAATCAATGGAGATGAGCCTGCGCTGGGCCAAGCGCAGCCAAGACGAATTTGCGCGGCTAGAAAACCCGAATGCGCTGTTTGGCATCGTCCAAGGCGGCATGTTCAAGCACCTGCGCCAAGAGTCGCTGGAAGCGCTGGTCGAGATGGATTTCCCCGGCTACGCCGTCGGCGGCGTCAGTGTCGGTGAGCCCAAAGACGAAATGCTCGACATCATGGCGCACACGCCGCACCAGCTGCCAGCGCACAAACCGCGCTATTTGATGGGTGTCGGTACGCCCGAAGACTTGGTGCAAGGCGTAGCCGATGGGGTTGATATGTTTGACTGCGTGATGCCCACGCGCAACGCCCGCAACGGCACGCTGTTCACCCGCTACGGCGACCTGAAAATCAGGAACGCCCGCCACAAAACCGACCACCAGCCGCTCGATACCACCTGCACCTGCCATGCCTGCGCCGGTAAAGATGGCGTGTCGTGGGACGACGGCGGACGCGGCGGTTTTAGCCGCGCTTATTTGCACCACCTTGACCGCTGCGGCGAAATGCTCGGCCCGATGCTGACCACCATCCACAACCTGCACTACTACCTGAACCTGATGCGCGAAGTGCGTGCCGCGCTGGACGTGGGGCAGTTTGCGCAGTTTCGGGCGCAGTTCAAGGCCAATCGCGCGCGCGGGGTGTGACGCTGGCAATGGCTTGAATCAATCAAAAAAGATAGCTGCTAGCGCATGTATATAAAGGGCTGCAGCCCGATTCAATACAAAAAATGGCATTTTGCCTCCCTCCAGACGCCCCCCAGAGACTGACTTTTGGTCTGCTGCCCAAGAACGTTGGTGTGGGCAACACCATCAACATCAGCATTCCCAAAGCCTATGTTCGCAACGCTGAAGGC
>JAGNUJ010000039.1:9350-13092 GCA_017987055.1 Giesbergeria sp. | reverse complement strand
ATTGACGGCTTTGTCCACGCCATCGGCTTTGCCCCGCGCGAGGCGATTGCTGGCGACTTTCTCGACGGCCTGTCGCGCGAAGCCTTTCGCATTGCCCACGACATCAGCGCCTACAGCTTTCCGGGCATGGCCAAGGCCGCCCTGCCCTACCTGAACGACAAAGCGGCGCTGCTGACGCTGTCGTACCTTGGCGCGCTGCGCACCATTCCCAACTACAACACGATGGGCTTGGCCAAGGCCAGCTTGGAAGCCAGCGTGCGCTATCTGGCCGAATCGCTCGGCCCCAAAGGCATCCGCGTCAACGGCATCAGCGCCGGCCCGATCAAGACGCTGGCCGCCAGCGGCATCAAAGACTTTGGCAAGCTGCTGGGCATGGTGGCTGGCGCCTCGCCGCTGCGGCGCAACGTGACGATTGAGGACGTCGGCAACGTCGCCGCCTTCATGCTGTCGGACTTGGCCAGCGGCGTGACGGCCGAAATCACCTATGTCGATGGCGGCTTCAGCCAAACCGCCGGCATCAGCGCCAGCAGCGATGCATTAGCCTAAATTATCAGTGAAAAGTGCCTCTAGCCCTTTAGATACGTGCGCTAGTAGCTATCAATAACTGAGTAAAAGCCACCTTTATGCCCCACTGCCGCCGCGTCCTGACTTGTTTGGCGCTGGCGGCGTGGGGCATTTTTGCGGCGCTGTTGCCGCTGCCCAGCCACGCCACAGCGCCCGCGCTGCTGTTGGCGCAGGTCTATCGCCCCGGCTTGGATTTGCAGGACTACTGGGTCAGCGAAAAATACGATGGCGTGCGCGGTTACTGGGACGGGCGCACCCTGCGCACCCGTGGCGGCGAAACCGTCAACGCCCCGGCGTGGTTCACCGCCGGCTGGCCGACTACGGCGCTGGACGGCGAACTGTGGGCCGGGCGCGGTCAGTTTGCGCAGGCGCAGTCCACCACGCGGCGCGATAACGCGGGCGACGCTGCTTGGCAGCACATCCGCTTCATGGTGTTTGATGTGCCGGCGCATCCCGGCAGTTTTGATGCGCGCTTAGCCGCCTTAAAAACCACGGTGGCGCGCATTGGGCAGCCGTGGGTGCAGGCGGTGCCGCAGCAGCGCGTGGCCAACGACGCCGCCCTGCAAGCGCTGCTGCAAAGCACCGTGCGCGCCGGCGGCGAAGGGCTGATGCTGCACCGGGGCGCGTCGCTCTACCGCGCCGGGCGCAGTGACGACCTGATCAAAGTCAAAACCCACGAGGACACCGAAGCCCGCGTGATCGGGCACCTGCCCGGCAAAGGCAAGCACGCCGGGCGTCTGGGCGCGCTGCTGGTAGAGATGCCCAGCGGCCAGCGCTTCAAGCTCGGCACCGGCCTGAGCGATGCGCAGCGCAGCCATCCGCCGCCGGTGGGCAGCTGGGTGACCTACCGTTTTCGCGGCAAGCACGCCAGCGGCCTGCCGCGCTTTGCCAGCTTTGTGCGCGTGCGTGAAGACGCGCCAACACAATAAAAATGATAGCTGCTAGCGCCCGTATTTATTGCTCTAGCAGCCATTTTGTTCTAATTTTTAATGACGATGCATCCACCACTTGAGCCGGCAGTCGCCAGCGTTTCTCTGTTGCAGCTTTTCTCTGGCAAGGGGATGCATGACACTCAGGGGCAGGCCATTCAAGGGCGCTTGTCCCTGCCCGAATACCAGCGACCTTATCGCTGGAGCAGCAGCCAAATAGCACAATTGGCAGAGGATCTCGACAGCCATCAGCGCCAGCCTGCGAGGCACCACTATTACCTGGGCAGTCTGGTTTTGCATCAGACGCCAGACGGATGCCTGAACATCGTCGATGGCCAGCAACGCATCACCAGCGTAGGCATTCTTTGCTTGCTCGCCGGGGTCGAGTCTCTGCCTGCCCTGCGCTATAGCGCGCCGCAAAGCCAGCAGCGCATCCGCCAGAATCTGGCCGAACTTCGCCAGAAAAATTTGCCGGTCACGCTGAACCTTGAGCAGATCAATGTGACGCTGGTGATAACCCACAGCCAAGATGGCGCTTATCGCTTTTTTGAAACACAAAACAGCGGTGGCGTTCGTCTCTCAGGCATCGACATTGCAAAGGCTTACCACCTGCGCGCGCTTGAACAATCCCAGCAGAACCGCTATGCCCGCCGCTGGGAAGAAATGGGAGAGCTAAAGCCTGTGGTGGACTGCGTGATGCGCGGGCGCTTTTGGCAAAGCCTGGACTGGCGGGACTTGCCCAGCCAACACACGCAGGCTGACCGTTGGCGCAACGAGGTGATTGCGGAATTAGCCGACTCGACTGCGCCAGAAGGTGGCGATTGGAGCTATCGCCTGCAGGTCAGCCAGCGCGGCGATGCGGATGCGCTGACCCTAGGCTTTGCATCCAGCGCCTACGACATGCGCCAGCCGCTGCAAGCAGGCTGCAACAGCATCCATTACCTGGAGCAATACCACGCCCTGTGGCACCAGCATTGCACCGACCAACCCACCGATGGCGCACTGCCGCAGTCTTGGCCTGCGCTCTACCGGGTACTGGTCGCCCAATCGGGTGCGTCGCTGTTTTTGCGCAAGCTGTTTGACACGGCGCTGGTGATGTACGTCAGCCGCTTTGGCACCACCCATCTGCGCGAGGCTGGGCTGTGGCTGTTTCGCATGGTCTATTCGCTGCGGCTGAGCAATGAGCGGATGGTGCGCGAAAGCTCAGTGCAGAAATTCGCCAAGGAAAACCCTCTGCTGGACTGGATTGCGCAGAGCTATACCCATGAGCAACTGATGAACCGGCTGTGCAAATTTCGCTACACGGTCGATCCCAAAAACCTTGAAAAACCAAACGGCAAGAAGCGCCAGCACGTCGATGCAGTCTGCCAAGCGCTGCGTTTGAACCTGGCGCAAATCGACATCACGCCAAAGCAGATCGCCGACGATTTCGACAAGGCTCTGTGCCGCGCCATCGCACACCTACTGCAACCCCAGCACACCCCATGACCCGCGTTCACACCCAAACCGAAACCATTGCCTGGTTGTGCCAGCACAACGTGGCCCTGAATATTCCCAGCTACCAGCGTCCCTACGTCTGGCCGGCCGAAGATGTCACAAAACTGCTCTCAGACATTGCCACTGCCATGCACGAGAGGCAGCAGCAGCCCTATTACTACCTTGGCACCCTCATCAGCGCGCGCAGCCAAGCCACTTCCCATCCACAGGCAAAGCACAGCTACGAACTGATCGACGGCCAGCAACGCTGCACCACGCTGATTCTTCTGGCGCTGGCTTTGGGCCAGCGGCTGCCCGACCACCCCATAGCGGAGCTGCCTCGGCTGGGCGGCCAGCCCCGGCTGACCTTTGTGATTCGAGAAGAGGCGCAAGCCTTTTTGGCACAAGCAGCTGGCTTGCCCGGCACTGCCCCACTGGATGAAAAAATACTGGCATCACCCTATCTGCGCCACCTGCACCAAGGCCTGAAAGCCGCTCAACAAGGGCTGAAACAGTTGGCTGCCAAGGGCGTGGAGCTGCCCGCACTGGCCAACTACCTCTACCAAAATGTGGTGTGGGTCAACAACACCATCCCCACCGGCATGAACCCCAATCGCCTGTTCGCACGCATGAACACCGGCGGCGTACAGCTGGAGCAAAGCGACATTCTTAAAGCCCAATTGCTGCGCAAAATTCATAACCACAAGCGCCGCTACGACGCCATATGGCAAGCCTGTGAAAATCTCAACAACTTCTTTGAACGCAACGTGCGG
>JAGNUJ010000039.1:0-9250 GCA_017987055.1 Giesbergeria sp. | reverse complement strand
AAGACATTCCGAGCCGGCTCCACGCAACCCGTTTTGGTGCGTGTTTTGAAGATTTTGGCCAAACGGCCAGCGAAGAAGAGGCTATGGCGTTCATTGAATGCCTGTGGCGCGTTCGTTTCCAATTCGACCGGTGGGTGGCCAAATGGCGGCAGCTCGACGGTGATGCTGACGAACACCTTTATCTGGAGAACGTTTATCTGAGCGAAAACAAAGAGGGCAAAAGACTGGCTCGTAAGCCCCCGGAACAAACACATGATCTGGTGCAGCTGCAGGCTGTGCGCAACTTTACCGGTGAGCGCAGCGCCCAATATTGGATAGGGCCATTTCTGGCTCGGATGATGCAACTGCCAAGCGCCAACTTCGAGGCAGCCCAGTGCGTGCTCGAAGAGATCGACAACGTGCTGTCACTGGCCAAGGGCACGCAAAAAGAAGCCAGCTTTGCGCTGCTGTGCGGTAAAAATCCGGAGTGCGATGGGATGGACTCGATGGAAACGCACCTGCAAGAACCACTGGGCACCGGTTTTGAACACTACTGGTTCCAAAAACTGGAGTACGTGCTGTGGAAGCACCGGCGCAAGGTGCCGTATCTGGATGAAAAACGTTGGCAGCGTTTTCGCATTTCGTCCAAAAACTCGGTGGAACATGTCCATCCACAGCAGCATGAGCACGCGCAGGCACAACTGGGGTCGTCCTTGCTGGATAGCTTTGGCAACTTGGCCCTCCTCAGCCCAGGAGAAAATTCCTCCTATAGCAACCAAGATCCCATCAAGAAACGCGTTGATTTTGAGAGCAAGCCGACGTACGACTCGCTCAAGCTGGCCCATATCTTTCATTTGATGGGCAAAGATTCATGGGATGGTGCCAAGATAAGCCAGCATCAGCAGGAAATGCTCAAGCTGTTACGGGAACACCATCAGAAACAGACTGACGATACTATCGGCCCACTTCCCTGACATCAAGCGCGACGAGCGCAGCAGACCCTACGGCTACCGCTTGCCACACGCATCAACCCATAAACTCTGAAATCATGGATTCGTCGTGCAAGATAATAAAATCTTTGCCGTTCCATTCGGCCTCACATGAATTTAGGCGATATACATCGCCCTGATTCCAACGAGTGCCCACTATGTCCTCTATGAGGTCTTGCAGAATCACTACTTCGCCGATTTGAATATCTGACGGAATCAGGTAGGCCGCGAATGGACTAGGGAAATTGTGCGGATAGTAGAAGGTGTACCCAATAACTGCATCCCAGCCCTTGCGCGATCGATAATCTCCAGAGACCGAAATTTCTCCGCTCTCCGGGTTCTGAAAGACGGCAAATTTGGAACATATCTTTGGCGAAGGAGAGACTTTTTTTACAAGTGGAAAATAGCCATTGCGTGCAGCTTGGTTAATTGTCTCTTCCGTTCGGGCTGTTTTAATAATACGAGTCGCTTGATTATTTTGGCCACCAGTCATTCTTCACCTTTACTTCAATATTATCTTGATCGAGTTTAATCCTAAAACACACGTCTGGGTCATCAGTCGCAGCACGAATAATTTTTTCTGGAGTCATTTGCCCTGTATCAAGCACTACTCTATTACATGAATCACAATGCCGCTGTGACACTTCGCTGCTGATGATCGGCACAAGATGGTGCCAAGACTTCAAATCTGGGCAGTTGATATGCTTCAAAATTTGTCCGCGTGAATCAAAGAGCGTTCTATTGACAGGGTCGAATATAAGTTTACTTTCTACTTCCCGCTGAATTTGGCCACGACTGGGTTGTCGCAATTGCTTAATTTTCATATTGAAATCTGTTGATTTTTATAAATTTTTCATAATCGGACAGATAAAGCGCATCGCCATCAGGGAAATATCATCGCTGCCGCCAGACGCACTCCAAGCCGCATAGAGGTGATTGAGGTTTTCAGTGATGGTTTTTTCGGCCTGCCAATAGTTTTGCAATTCAAAGCCGGTGATGCAGCCGTGCAGGCCATCGGTAGCCAGCAGCCAGATATCGCCCGGCAGTGCCGCGCCCTGCCAGCTGTGCAGCCAGTCTTGTTCTGGCACAACAGGGCTGTCGGTGTCTTCATCGCTGTTGACAAAATCTTCGCTGCTGTCCAGAGCATCGTCGGCGCAGACATCGTCGTGCGCATCGCCCAAGGTCAGGCACTGCGTCAGGTCTTGGTAGAACGACGCGGGTTGCTCGCCAGTGTCGGCCACCTCACCTGCGTCCAGCATCTGCTGCCACAGGGTGTGGTCGCGGCTCAGTTGCTGGCAGTGCAGCGCGCCATCGACGTGGCGCAGGCGCCAAACCCTGGAGTCGCCGACATTGACCACGCTGACTTGCTGGTCTCGTATCAGCAGCGCCGCCAGAGTGCAAGAAGCGCCTCGGGTGTCACGGCGCAGGCATTGGCTTTGCCAGAGGCGATGGGTCTGGCGCACCAGCTGCGGCAAGGCGCTGGCAAAGCTGCCATTGCCACCGTCAAACTGACCCTGCAACTGCTGCAAAAAACTGCGGCTGGCAAAGGCCGCCTGCGGGCTGAGCGAGACCCCATCGGCCAGCGCTGCCAGCACACATGACGCTGGCAGCGACACCATCTGGCGCTTGGCGTGCGCTTGCCAGCATTCGCTCAGACCCGGGCCGGTCAGCAGCATGGCGTCTTGCTGGCTCTTGGACAAGATGCGCTCACTGTGCTGCAGCCGGGCTATTTCCAGCGTCGTCTTCAGGGGCGTATTCATGGCCAACTCCTCTACCGTTGCACTATCAAAAAAAATAGCTACAACCGCACGTGTACAGTGCGTTTGCAGCTATTTTGGCGACTATTTAAGGGCTATTTAGCGCTCAAGCGCCACGCAATCGGCGTAATAGCTGACATAGCCCTGCTCGTCTTCGACCTCGACCAAGCCGTGGATGTCGGTCTCAAAACCGGGGCTGAGCGCGGCAAACTCACGGGCAAACTTGAGGTAGTCCACGATGCGCTTGTTAAACACCTCGCCCGGCACCAGCAGCGGAATGCCCGGTGGGTACGGCGTAATCAGGCCGACGGTGATGCGCCCTTCCAGCTGGTCAATTGGCACGCGCTCGGTGCGCCGCTGGGCGATATGGGCGTAGGCGTCGCTGGGCTTCATCGCCGGCGTCAGGTCGGACAGGTAAATCTCCGTCGTCAGGCGGGCAATGTCAAAACGGGCGTACAGCTGGTGTACGTGCTGGCACATGTCACGCAAACCCATGCGCTGGTAGCGGCGGTGGTTTTGGCAGAACTCGGGCATGGCGCGCGACATCGGCTGATTCTTCTCGTAATCGTCCTTGAACTGCTGCAAGGCCGTCAGCAGCGTGTTCCAGCGGCCCTTGGTGATGCCGATGGTGAACATGATGAAGAAGCTGTAGAGGCCGGTTTTTTCAACCACCACGCCGTGCTCAGCCAAGTATTTGGTGACGATGGAGGCCGGAATGCCGGTCTTGTCAAACTTGCCGTCCAAGCTCAGGCCGGGCGTGACGATGGTCGATTTGATCGGGTCGAGCATGTTAAAGCCGTCGGCCAACGGGCCAAAACCGTGCCACTTGTTGCCGTTTTTCTTGCCTTTTTTATCGGCGCGAATAATCCAGTCTTCGGCGCGGCCCAGGCCTTCTTCGACCAATTGGTCAGGGCCCCAGACCTTGAACCACCAGTCGTCCTTGCCAAACTCGGCCTCAATCTCGCGCATGGCACGGCGAAAATCCAGCGCTTCCAAGATGCTTTCTTCCACCAGCGCGGTGCCACCGGGCGGCTCCATCATGGCGGCAGCCACGTCGCAGCTGGCAATGATGCTGTACTGCGGGCTGGTGCTGGTGTGCATCAAATACGCCTCGTTAAACAGGTGGCGGTCGAGCTTTTCGGTCTGCGAGTCTTGCACCAGCACATGGCTGGCTTGGCTGATGCCGGCCAGCAGTTTGTGGATGGATTGCGTGGCGTACACCACCGAATGCAGCGGGCGCGCACGCTTTTTTCCCATAGCGTGGTAAGCGCCGTAGAACGGGTGGAACGCCGCGTGCGGCAGCCACGCCTCGTCAAAGTGCAGGTTGTCGACGTAGCCGTCGAGCAGGCCTTTGATGGTCTCGGTGTTGTAGAGCACGCCGTCGTAGGTCGATTGCGTCAGCGTCAGCACACGCGGCTTGACTTGGGACGCGTCCACGCCTTTGAGCAGCGGGTTGGCGGCAATCTTGGCGCGGATGGTGTCCGGCTCAAATTCGCTTTGCGGAATCGGGCCAATGATGCCGAAGTGGTTGCGTGTCGGCTTCAAAAACACCGGCACCGCGCCGGTCATGATGATGGCGTGCAGGATGGATTTGTGGCAGTTGCGGTCCACCACCACCACATCGCCCGGCGCCACCGTGTGGTGCCAAACAATTTTGTTCGACGTGCTGGTGCCGTTGGTGACAAAAAAGCAGTGGTCGGCGTTGAAGATGCGCGCGGCGTTGCGCTCGCTCTCGCCAATCGCGCCGTTGTGGTCGAGCAGCTGGCCGAGTTCTTCGACGGCATTGCACACGTCGGCGCGCAGCATGTTTTCGCCATAAAACTGGTGGTACATCTGACCGACCGGGCTTTTCAAAAACGCTACGCCGCCCGAGTGACCGGGACAGTGCCAGCTGTAGGAGCCGTCCTCGGCGTAGTCCAGCAGCGCTTTGAAGAACGGCGGCTGCACGCTTTCTAGGTAGCTTTTGGCCTCGCGGATGATGTGCTTGGCGACAAACTCGGGCGTGTCCTCAAACATGTGGATGAAGCCGTGCAGCTCACGCAAGATGTCGTTGGGCAGGTGGCGGCTGGTTTTGGTCTCGCCGTAGATGTAAATCGGCACCTCGGCGTTTTTGCGCCGCACTTCACCAATAAAGCTGCGCAGGCTGTGAACAATCGGGTCTTGCCCGGCACCCAGCGTAAATTCTTCGTCGTCAATCGACAAAATAAACGCGCTGGCGCGGCTTTGCTGCTGGGCAAACTGCGACAGGTCGCCGTAGCTGGTGACGCCCAGCACCTCAAAACCCTCCGTCTCAATCGCCTGCGCCAGCGCACGGATGCCCAAGCCCGAGGTATTTTCTGAGCGATAGTCCTCATCGATGATGATGATGGGAAAGCGAAATTTCATACGCAACCTCCGTGCAACCGTGCCCTGCCCGGCCAAAAAACAAAATAAGGCGCGAAGTGTACGGAATAACTCTTATGGCATTGGGGGTGCGCTGTCTTTATGTCCCAGAATGTGGCGCACTACAGACATTCAACCCCAACCCTGAAGGAATACGACATGGACGAATCCACCATTTGGTGGCTATTGGCCGGTGGCACCGTCGGCGTAGAGCTGATGCTGGGCACGTTTTACCTGCTGCTGGTAGCGTTAGGCTTAGCCGCGGCAGCCCTAGTCGCCCACTTGGGAGTGCCGATGCCAGCGCAAATAATCACCGCCGCTTTGGTGGGAGGCGGTGCGGTGGTGGCGTGGTACTTCATCAAGAAAAAACGCCCCGGCGATCCTTCGCCCCGCGCTGACCGCAGCGTCAATCTCGACGTCGGCGAAGTTTTGCAAATTGACCGCTGGAACCCCGACGGCACCGCCACCGTGCAGTACCGGGGCGCAGCTTGGACCGCTATCCACCGCCCCGGCGTGAACCCCAGCACCGGCAGGCACCGCGTCGCCGAATTGGTGGGTAACCGGCTGCTGGTCGATCCGCTGTAAACCAGCCCCTGCAACCCCTCACAAAAAAACTGAAAGGCTTCTCCATGGAAATCGCCCTCGTCATCTTCGTTATTGCCGTGATTTTTATCGCGCGCTCGGTCAAAGTGGTGCCGCAACAAAACGCTTGGGTCAAAGAGCGCCTCGGCAAATACGCCGGCACGCTCAGTCCGGGACTGAATTTTTTGGTGCCGTTTATTGACAGCGTCGCCTACAAGCACAGCCTGAAAGAAATCCCGCTGGACGTGCCCAGCCAAGTCTGCATCACCCGCGACAACACCCAGCTGCAAGTCGATGGCGTGCTGTACTTTCAGGTCACCGACCCGATGCGTGCCAGCTATGGTTCGAGCAACTACATCATGGCGATTACGCAGCTGGCGCAAACCTCGCTGCGCAGCGTGATCGGCAAGTTGGAGCTGGACAAAACCTTTGAAGAGCGCGGCATCATCAACGCCCAAGTGGTGCAGGCGATTGACGAAGCGGCGCTGAACTGGGGCGTCAAAGTGCTGCGCTACGAAATCAAAGACCTGACGCCGCCGGCTGAAATCTTGCGCTCGATGCAAGCGCAAATCACGGCTGAGCGCGAAAAGCGCGCGTTGATTGCGGCTTCTGAAGGCCGCCGCCAAGAGCAAATCAACATCGCCACCGGCGAGCGCGAGGCCTTCATCGCCCGCTCCGAAGGCGAAAAGCAAGCCGCCATCAACAACGCCCAAGGCCAAGCCACCGCCCTATTGACGGTAGCCAGCGCCACCGCCCAAGCCATCGAGCGCGTGGCGCTGGCCATCTCGCAGCCTGGCGGCGAGCAAGCGGTGCAGCTGAAAGTCGCCGAAAAAGCCATCGAGGCTTACGGCCAAGTCGCCGCCGATGCGACGACGACGCTGATCGTGCCGAGCAATATGACCGAGGTGTCGGCGCTGATTGGCTCGGCGATGAAGATGGTGCAAACCCAACAAGCGGCGCGCTGAAGGCGGTTTTTGGGCATCTGAGAGGCCGCCAAGTCAAAACAGGCTGAAAGTGCGGCTAGAATAGCGGGCTTAGGAGAGGTGGATGAGTGGTTTAAGTCGCACGCCTGGAAAGCGTGTGTGGGTTTATCCCCACCGCGGGTTCGAATCCCGCCCTCTCCGCCACTGGATAGATAAAAAGCCGCTAACTGTTTGCAGTTAGCGGCTTTTTTAATGGCCACACTGTCCGAAGCGCTGCACTGGTGTTAATTAATTTAATAGCTGCTAGCGCACGTGTTTAAAGGGTTTGACTGCTTTTTCATAGTCAAAGCCAATAAACACGTGCGCTAGCAGCTATTGTTTTTACAGCGCCAGCAACTGACGCTCACTCTCAAAATAGCGCGCTGCACCCGTCACCGGGTCGGTAAACGACAGCGAGCGTGCCAACAATTGCAGCGGGCGCGAAAAATCGCCTTCGGGCGGGTCGTTTAACTCGGGATAGAAAGCGTCGTTGCGCAGCGGCAAGCCCAGCGCCGCCATGTGGACGCGCAACTGGTGGCGCTTGCCAGTGACCGGCGCGAGGCGGTAGCGCGCCCACGCGCCCTGCGCGGCTTGCAGCTCAATGCGCGTCAAGGTGTTGGGCACGCCGGGCACTTCCTGCATCCGAAAAAACGGCTCGCTTTCAACCATGCGGCTGCGGTGTTCGCGGGGAAATGCCAGCTCTGCGCGCCACGGCGCGACGGCCTCGTAATGCTTGGTGATGTGCTGGTCACGAAACAGGCTGTGGTAGGCACCGCGTGTGCTGGGCTGCACGGAGAAAAGCACCAACCCAGCGGTATCGCGGTCAATGCGGTGCAAGGGCACCAAATCGGCCAAGCCCAAGCGCTGCTTGAGGCGCACCAGCAGCGTGTGCTGCAAATACGGCCCCGACGGCGTGACCGGCATAAAGTGCGGCTTGTCGGCCACCAGCAGGTGCTCGTCTTGGTAGAGGATGGTCTCCTCGAACGGCAGCGGCGGCTCGTCGGGCAGGCTGCGGTAGTAGTACAGGCGCAGGCCGCGCTCAAAAATGCTTTCCGGCGTGACGCGGGTGCCGCGCTCATCGACCACGTCGCCGGCGGCCATACGCTGGAGCCACTCCTTCTCCCCCACACCGGGCAGGCGTTGCAGCAAAAAATCGAGCATCGTGCCCTCGCCTTGGTGCGGCAGTGCCACGCAACTGGGGCTGACGCCGTCGCGCATCGGCAACGGCAGGGACTGGGCTGGAGCGTGCATGGCCGGGGATTACAGCGGTCGGTGTACTTGTTCGCACCACTGAGCGGCAGCGATGTCGGCGCGGTGGCTGCGCGCCAAGCTGGCCGGCCAGCGGCGTTGGGCAGCGTTGACGATGTTTTGCAACTGCCACAGCGCTTCGCGCCCGACCACGGCGACTTCGGCCATCGCCGCGTCGTCGCCTTGCAGCTGCTCTAAGACGATGCTTTGCTGCTCGGGGTGCGCGCCGGCCTCGGCCAGCACTTTGGCCAGCGAGCGCAGGCGGGCATCAATAAAGCCCAGCATGTTGTTAGCGCCTTGGGCAATCGCTTCACTCAAGGCCAACTCGGGGACAGTTTTTTTAGCCTCCTCCCACAGCGAAAACGCTTGCACTAACTGCTGGATGTAGCGCGGTGCATCGGCGCCCATCGGCAGCAAATCGGCATCGTGGGAGCGATCTTCGTCGTGCAGCAGCGCGCGCACATGGGTACACAAATCAGCCGGAAACTTGCGCGCGTTCAGCCGCAGCACCAGGCCCAGCTGCTGCGCGGGCGTGTCGGGGTATTTGTCATAAAACGCCGTGACCACTTCGGCCAGCAGCAATATTTGCCCCAGCGGCGAGAGGTTGTCGCCCAGCAAACTGCGCGGGTAGCCGGTGCCATCCATGCGCTCGTGGTGCTCCATCACGGCGATTTCAACAGCGCGCGGATAGACCTTGGCATCGCGCACCATCAGCATGGCGGTGATGGGGTGGGCGACGAGATGTTTGCGCTCAGCGCCGGTCATGGTGTGCTGCGGGTCAAGCCACGCTGCATCCATGTGCAGCACGCCGATGTCGTGCAGCAGCGCGGCGGCGGCCAGCGCCACACGGTCTTCCTGCTTCAAGCCAGCTTGGATACCCAAAAACGCCGTCACCAACACCATCAGCACGCTGTGCTGAAACAACTCGGGGCGTTGCTCGCGCATCACCGTCAGCTTGAAGGCAATGGAGGGCGGCAACGGCATGGTTTGCAGCGGTGCCAGCAGCGTTTGCACCGATCCACTCTTTTGCACCAGCAGCTGCGCTAAAGGCGCGCTCGACGTCAACGCCAGCGCCGTCGCCAATAAGAAATCTGTACTCACCGGGCTGTCCACCGAAAGGTGGCTGTCAATCGGCTCGCGCAGTTTGTGTTGCACCAGCCGGTCGTACAAATGGCGGTCCACTTGCACGCCTTTTTCGATCAGCTTGATGCCGTTTTCTGTGTAGATAGCGTCCTGCGCCACCACGGCGCGCTGCTGCGCCATGTCCGTCACCGCACGCAGGTAGTGGGAGCTTTCGGGCACGCTGGTGGACAGAAGAATATCGTTCATGCAGTCACAAAAAAGAAAAACC
>JAGNUJ010000038.1 GCA_017987055.1 Giesbergeria sp. | reverse complement strand
CCAGCACCATGCCAAAGCAGTGGTACAGCGGCACCGGAATGCACAGGCTATCGGCGTCTGAAAAATTCATCGCCTGCGCAATAAAGCGCGCGTTGTTGACCACGTTGTGGTGCGTCAGCGTGGCACCCTTGGGATTGCCGGTGGTGCCGCTGGTGAACTGGATGTTGATGGCATCAAAGCACGACAAGCCAGTCGCCAGCGCGTCCAGCGCTGCCACGTCAACTGCGGCGCGGCCTGTCTCTAGCACCTCGGCGTAGTTGAGCATTCCGGGGGTTTTTTCGTCGCCCAAGCGAATCACCATTTGCAGCGATGGCAGGCGCATCGATTGCAAAGCGCCGGCTTTGCACGTCGCCAGCTCGGGCGCGAGGCGCTGCAGCATCTCTAGGTAGCGCGAGCTTTTCAGGTGCTCGGCTGTTACCAGCGCGCGGCAACCCGACAGGTTCAGGGCATATTCCAGCTCCGTGACGCGGTAGGCTGGGTTGATGTTGACCAGCACCAGCCCGGCGCGGGCGGTGGCAAATTGCGTCACCAGCCATTCGAGCCGATTGGGCGACCAGATGCCGACGCGATCGCCCACTTGCAAACCCAGCGCCATCAGGCCGCTGGCAAAGGCATCGACTTCGGCTTGGAACTGCGCCCATGTCCAGCGCACGTTTTGCTCGCGAAACACGGCGGCCAAGCGGTTGGGAAAGCGCTGCACAGTGTCGACCAAAAATTGGCCAATCGGCGCATCAGACAAAGTGGCATCGGTGCGGCCCTTGATCTGGGACAGGCCGGCCAGCGGTGCAAGATTCCAATCGGGGGCAGCGTGTGTAGAAACAGCAGACATTCAAACATCTCCAAGGTCGCGCGTGCGTGAAGCGAAACATTTTGCTGCCAGTGCCCACCACCGGAGCGACAAAATGGTTGCAAAAGCGCCCTATCAGCACCGCGCGGGTCAACCAAAAGAGCGACAGCGCGTCATAAATGAGAGATGCTCAAGCACCCCGCCACCCAACACTAGGCCTACACCATGCTCACAACTTCTATAGCTCGGCTGCTCGCAACGTGCGCCGCTGGCCTTTTGGTCGCTGGTTGCGTCACCACACAAGACAACGGCTATTACGACCCCGCACCCATCTATCCGAGCAGCTACCCGTATGGCGGCGCTTACTCGACTTATCCACAGGTTTACCCGGCTTATCCTGTGCAGCAGCAGCACTTTCGGCACGATGAAGACCGCCGCCGCTGGCTGAAAGAGCGTGAACGCGAACGTGCGCGCGAAATTCGCCAGCGCGAAAAAGAGCGCGAGCGCCAAACCAAAGAGCGCGAACGCGAGCGCCAAGCCCGCCAGCGCGATCAACACAAAGAGCGCCAACAACAGCGCCGTGAACAACAAGAGCGCGAAACTCGCCAACGCGAAGAAGGTCGCGCCCAATTGCTGGAACAGCATCGCCAGCGCTTTGAACGCGAGCGCGAACAGCGCGGGCGCTGACCTGACACCCTGCGGTGACAAAAGCGCGGCTCAACTGGCGCGTATCTAATCCCAAAACTTGCGCCACTGTCCACGACAGAGACGTAAACGCCGCCAAAAACATTCTCGCGGCGGGACATCGCCGTCGGGCAGCAGGAGTCCCCGTCCTTTAGTGCGGGGAGGATGTCAAAATGCCAGCTATGAAATGGCTTAACGAAGTGAAATGGGATGCGCAAGGCCTCGTGCCAGTGATTGCGCAAGAGCATGGTACGGGCGACGTGCTGATGTTTGCGTGGATGAACCGCGAGGCGCTACAAAAAACCGCCGAACTTGGGCGTGCGGTGTATTTCAGCCGCTCGCGCAAGCGGCTGTGGTTTAAAGGCGAAGAGTCTGGTCATGTGCAAACCGTACACAGCATCCGCATCGACTGCGACCAAGACGTCATTTTGTTGACGGTGACGCAAGAAGGCCATGCGCCGGGCATTGCCTGCCATACCGGGCGACACAGTTGCTTTTACAGTGTGTTGCGTGACGGTGTGTGGTGCGCCACTGAGCCAGTCTTGAAAGACCCGGAAACCATCTACAAGTAACCGCTATGAATCCTTCATCTATATCCGCTCCGTTGTCGCAAGATACGCTGGCGCGTCTTGCCGCCATCATCGAGAGCCGCAAACCCGTACACGGCGGTGACCCACAGGCCAGCTACGTCTCGCGCTTGCTACACAAAGGACCCGACGCTTTCCTCAAGAAAATTGGCGAAGAAGCCACTGAAGTAGTGATGGCTGCCAAGGACGTGGATCATGGCGCTGATCCGGCTGGCTTGGTGTACGAGGTGGCTGATTTGTGGTTTCACTCGATGATTGCGTTGGCCCACTATGGCCTCAGCCCTGCAGATGTGCTGCTGGAGCTAGAGCGCCGCGAAGGCACCAGCGGCATTGAAGAAAAAGCCTTGCGCAAAGCCGTGGAGCGCGCTGCACAAGAAGCAGCGCCATGAGCGACAGGGGCGACAGGGGCGACATCGTGGATGTCCAAACCAACGAAGAGCGCGCCGAGGCGCTAAAGGCTTGGGGTTGGGTCAGCTATGTGCTGCACCTGATTGTTGCCGTGGGAGCGCTGATTCCGGGTGCCCAGCCCGGTGCGGCGCTGCTGGCGATTGCGCTGGTCATCGACTTAGTCAAAAAAAGCGATGCCGAGGGCACGTGGCAAGCCAGCCATTTTTCGTACCGGATTCGCACCGTGCTGTGGGCGGGCTTGCTGTATTTACTGACCGCGCCGCTGTGGTTGTTGTTTATTTTTCCCGGCTGGATCGCTTGGGGCGTAATTTCGATTTGGTTTTTGTACCGCATCGTGCGCGGCATGGTGGCTATGAACCGCAGCGAGGCACTGTTGGCCTGACGCTTTTCTGCCAGTACTTCACTTTTTTCTCGACCCGCTATGCATGACGCTAACTGTATCTTTTGCAAAATCATTGCCGGCCAAATCCCGTCGCGCAAAGTCTATGAAGACGATGACGTCTTTGCTTTTCACGACATCAACCCGTGGGCACCGGTGCATTTTTTAATCGTGCCCAAAATCCATTTGCGCTCGCTGGCGCACGCTCAAGCCGAGCATGCCGCGCTGCTGGGTCGGATGATGTTGTTGGCACCGCGTTTGGCGCTAGAGCAGGGCTGCGCGCCGTATCCCGATGGTGGTTTTCGGGTGGTGACAAACATCGGCGCGCACGGCGGACAAGAAATTGACCACCTGCACATCCACGTGCTGGGTGGCCCGCGCCCTTGGCTCAAGGGTTGAGGCAGCACCTGTTGGCTGACAAGGGCTATCGGATCCGCGCCATATCCGCCGTCTAAAATGGCCGGCATTCATTAGGAGATTTCTATGGGCGCGTTTTCTATCTGGCACTGGCTGATTGTGCTGTTGATCGTGGTGATGGTGTTTGGCACTAAAAAGCTCAAGAACATGGGTTCTGACTTGGGTAGTGCTGTCAAAGGTTTTAAAGACGGCATGAAGGACGGCGGCGCAGCCGACAGCGATGCCGTCGCTCCCAGCCAAGTTGCCAACCAAGCCGCAGTAGACAAGACCACCATCGACGTCCAAGCGCGGCAAAAGAGCTGATTGAGTCGGCACCCGCATGATTGACATTGGCCTGTCCAAGCTGGCGCTGATTGGCGCGGTGGCGTTGATCGTTATCGGGCCAGAAAAGCTGCCGCGTGTCGCGCGCACCGTGGGCACGCTGCTGGGCAAGGCGCAGCGCTACGTGGCTGACGTCAAGTCCGAGGTCAACCGCTCGATGGAGCTCGATGAGCTGAAAAAAATGAAAGAGGCGATGGAAGGCGCGGCGCGCGACGTCGAGCAGTCCATCCAAACCAACGCCAGCGCGTTTGAGAAAGACATGAACCACGCGGCGGGTTTGGGCTTTGACGGCGATGTCCACAGCAGCGCCAGCCATAGCCACGACGATTTTGCTGACCTCTACAACGTCGTGCCGGCCTACCGCCATCCGGGCAAAAACTGGCGCCTCAAGCGCGGCGCGATGCCGCAGTGGTACAAGTCGCGCAGCGGCGTGCGCACCAAAGTCCAGTCTGGCGCCGCCCGCGTGGCGCGCTACCGGCCCAAAAAATCCTATTAATTCCCTTGATGCTGACGCGTTCTGCGCTGCACCGGCGGATGTAAGGTCCGCAGCACTTGAACATGTCCGATACCTCTCCTAAAGACGACGAACTCTCGGGCACTGAACAGCCGTTTGTGCAGCACCTGATGGAGCTGCGCGACCGCTTGGTCAAAGCTGCTCTGGCCGTGGGCATCATGGCCGCCGTGCTGTTCTTTTTTCCCGGCCCCGGTGCCCTGTACGACCTGCTGGCCGCGCCGTTGGTGGCGCACCTGCCCAAGGGCGCGACGCTGATTGCCACCTCGGTGATCTCGCCGTTTATGGTGCCTTTAAAAATCCTGCTGACGTCAGCGTTTTTGCTGGCGCTGCCGGTGGTGCTGTGGCAAATCTGGGGCTTTGTCGCGCCGGGCTTGTATATGCACGAGAAAAAACTGGTGGTGCCGCTGGTGGTCTCCAGCACGCTGCTGTTTTTTGTCGGCGTGGCGTTTTGCTACTTTTTCGTCTTTGGTCAAGTGTTTAGCTTTATCCAAAGCTTTGCGCCCAAAAGCATTACTGCAGCGCCTGATATTGAGGCCTATTTGAGCTTTGTGCTGACTATGTTCATCGCCTTTGGCTTGGCTTTTGAAGTGCCGATTGTCGTTGTTTTGCTGGCGCGCATGGGCCTGGTCAGTGTCCAGAAGCTAAAAGACTCGCGCGGCTATTTCATCGTCGTAGCTTTCATCATTGCCGCCATCGTCACCCCGCCGGATGTAGTGTCACAGCTGGCGCTGGCGGTTCCGATGTGTTTGCTATACGAGGTTGGCATTTGGGCGGCGCAAATTTTTATCAAGCACACCCAAGCACCACCAGATGCAGATCAAGCCGCTTGAGATGCGGCAACACAAAAAGGCCTCAATACGAGGCCTTTTTTGTGGTCAAAATAGCCTCTAGCCCTTTAAATACGTGCGATAGCAGCTATTGTTTTGATAGTTTATTGCTGATAGGGTGCATCAGCGCTGTACCCGGTGCCGCGCTGCGGGGCGCAGTCCGGGCGTTACGCTTAGCTCGACGACTTGATTGGCGCGCTGCACTTCAAACGTCGCTGGCTCGCCTGGCTTGAGCGCGGCCACGGTCGAGAGCAAATTAGGCACGCTGTTGATGTTGGTGCCAGCGACGCGCAAGATCACGTCGCCCGGGCGCATACCGCCTAAAGCGCCGGGGCCGTCTTGCAGCACGCCGGTGACGATCACGCCCTCGGTGGCTTTGACGCCGAAGGTTTCGGCCAGCTCGGGCGAGAGCTCACTGGGTTCGACGCCAATCCAGCCGCGCGTGACTTGGCCGTCTTTGACGATGCTGTCGAGCACCATCTTGGCGGTCGAGACCGGAATGGCAAAGCCAATGCCCATGCTGCCGCCCGAGCGCGAATAAATCGCCGTGTTGATGCCCAGCAAATTGCCGTTGACATCGACCA
Organism: Giesbergeria sp.; assembly: GCA_017987055.1. Taxonomy (GTDB): domain Bacteria; phylum Pseudomonadota; class Gammaproteobacteria; order Burkholderiales; family Burkholderiaceae_C; genus Simplicispira. Next base: position 7,597 of record JAGNUJ010000038.1, on the reverse strand, counting down.
GCGCGCCGCCCGAATTGCCGGGGTTGATGGCGGCATCGGTCTGGATGAAATTTTCAAAGGTGTTGATACCCAACTGCGAGCGCCCCAGCGCGCTGACGATGCCGCTGGTGACGGTCTGGCCGACGCCAAACGGGTTGCCAATCGCTAGCACCTGATCGCCCACAGCCAGTTGGTCAGAGTTGCCCAGCACGATGACGGGCAGCTTGTCGAGTTCTATTTTCAGAATCGCCAAGTCGGTTTCGGGGTCGGTGCCAATCACCCGGGCGCGGGCGCGGCGGCTGTCGGTCAGGGTGACTTCGATTTCGTCTGCGCCTTCGACGACGTGGTTGTTGGTCAGGATGTAGCCATCGGGGCTGATGATGACGCCGCTGCCTAGGCCGGCTTGGGCTTGCTGGTCGCCTTGGTCACCAAAGAAGAACTGAAACCACGGGTCGTTGCTGCGCGGATGGCGCACCGCCGCTTTGCTGGTGTTGATGCTGACCACGGCGGGCGCCGCTTTGCGCGCGGCACCGCTGAGACTGCCGGGTGCCGATTCGGCTTTGGGGGCGGGCGGTGCCTCAATAAGCGCAATGCCAGCGCCCGAGAGCACGCCGCCCCGGCGCACCCAATCGGGTTGCAGCGTGGCGACAACAAAATAAGCCGCAACCAAGACGGTCACGGTTTGCGAAAACAGCAGCCAAAGGCGTTTCATGGGGTGGACAATCGTTAAGCCTGAGTGGGCGGCCATTGTCGCGCAAGCGCTACGCTCGCGCAGTGTGGACAATAAAGCCATGCATACCCACCGAGACACCCTGCTGCGCGCCTTTGATGCGCTGCTGCAACCCGAACGCTTTAAAGACTACGGCCCCAACGGCCTGCAAGTGGAGGGCAAGCCGCGCATTGAGCGCTTGGTCAGCGGCGTCACCGCCAGCCAAGCGCTGATTGACGCGGCGATTGCCGAGCGCGCTGACGCCATTTTTGTCCACCACGGCCTGTTTTGGCGCGGCCAAGACGGGCGCGTGACTGGCTGGATGAAGCAGCGCCTGCAGCGCTTGCTGGCGCACGATATCAACCTGTTTGCCTACCACTTGCCGCTGGATGCGCACCCGCAGTGGGGCAATAACGCGCAACTCGGTCAGCGGCTGGGCTGGTTGGCGGACGCGCATTTTGGCGAGCAAGACTTGGGCTGCATCGCCAGCGCGCCCTATGCCAACGCACAAGCTGTGGCGCAGCAGCTGGAGCGGCTGCTGGGGCGCGCGGTCACGCTGGTGCAGTCGGCCGATAACGCCGCGCGGCCAGTGCAGCGCGTAGCGTGGTGTTCAGGCGGCGCGCAAAGCTACTTTGAAGCGGCCATTGCCGCCGGCGCTGAGCTGTTTGTTACTGGCGAAATCTCCGAGTCCCAAGCCCATTTAGCGCGCGAAATGGGCGTCGCCTTTATCGCTGCTGGCCACCACGCCACCGAGCGCTACGGCGCCCCCGGCGCCGCCGCACAGGTGGCCAACGAGCACGGCATTAGCCATCTGTTTATCGATATCGATAACCCGGCTTGATGTGAAAGAGTAGCATTTTTGCTATTGATTAAATAGCTTATAGCGCACGTATTTAAAGGGCTAGAGGCCTATTTGACTATGAAATACTCATGCATTAGCTGCTCAAGGACTGTTTTATGACGCTGTTAGCCCCCGCTCTGGCCAATGAGGCAACCATCGCTATCACCCAAGGCGACAGTGCCGGCATCGGCCCCGAAATCATTGCCAAAGCGTTTCGTGATGCACCTGAGGATTTGCGCGGTTGTTTTGTGGTAGGCGAGGTGGCCACGCTGCGCCGCGCTGCGCAGTGCATTGAGCGCCCCGGCCAGCCGTCACTGCCGGTAGCGCTGATCAGCACACCTGCCGAGGCTTTGACTGCGCCGCCGCGCTGCATCCCCGTGCTGCAGTTGGATGGCATTGCGGCGGCGCAGCCGTTTGGATGCATCAGCGCCGAGGCCGGCCAAGCCGCAGCGCAATGTGTGGTTTGGGCGGCGCAGGCGGCGTTGCGCGGCGAGATTGCTGGCTTAGTAACCGCCCCGCTGCACAAAGAAGCGCTGCACGCCGCCGGCGTCGATTACCCCGGTCACACCGAGCTGCTGCAAGCCCAAGCGGCTGCGTGGCGCGGCGTCACGCTGGCCGAGATGCCGGTGCGCATGATGCTAGCCAGCGAGGAGCTGCGCACCGTACTCGTCAGCATCCATATGTCGCTGCGGGCGGCGCTGGAGGCGGTCACTTTCGACAACGTATTGCAGACTTTATTGATTACGGATGCCGCGTTGCGGCGCAGCTTGGGGCGCGCGCCGCGCATTGCCGTGGCTGGACTCAATCCGCACGCCGGCGAAGGCGGTTTGTTTGGCCGCGAAGAACTCGAGGTGATTGCCCCAGCCATAGCGCAAGCGCGTTTACAGGGCTTGGACGTGACTGACCCATTGGCACCTGACACGGTGTTTATGCGCGCTCGCCATACGGCGGCTAAACCGGGTGAATTTGATGTGGTGCTGGCCATGTACCACGACCAAGGATTGATTCCGGTCAAGTATCTGGGCGTGGACAAGGGTGTCAATGTCACGTTGGGTTTGCCACTGGTGCGCACCAGCCCCGATCACGGCACAGCGTTTGATATTGCCGGCCAAGGCGTAGCCGATGCATCTAGCTTGGTGGAAGCTGTGCGCATGGCCCGCAAGCTGGCGTTTTGAATGAAAAGCGCCGCCAGCCCAATAGATACGTGCGCTAGCAGCTATTAAATTAGCGCTTGAGGCTGTCGCGGATTTCGCGCAGCAAAGCGATGTCTTCAGGCGTTGCTGGTGCAACTTCAGGCGCTGCTGGCTCGGCGCGCTTGAAGCGGTTGATTTGGCGCACCATCATGAAAATGATGAACGCCAAAATCACAAAATTGACTGCCACCGTGATGAAGCTGCCATAAGCAAATACCGGCACGCCTGCGGTTTTGAGGGCATCCAGCGTCATGGCTGTATCGGGTGGCACTTTGCCCAAGACTACAAATAAGTTAGAAAAATCGAGCTTGCCAAAAACCAAGCCGGCCAGCGGCATGATCAGGTCTTTGACAATGGAGTCGACAATTTTGCCAAATGCAGCGCCAATGATCACGCCCACGGCCAGATCCATCGCATTGCCCTTGATGGCAAATTCCTTAAATTCTTGCAGCATTCTCATCCAAAATTCTCCCTAAGTGATTAATTTGCGAAGTATCCGTCAATCAGGGTTAACGCGCTGAAAACGGGTGTGAGATCAGTGCGTTTGTACAAAATGCAAGAGTCCCTATTCACTCCGCTACAATTTGAGGCTGTCTCCCCAACCCTAGCGATGTACATCGAGGATCCCCCATGAGTGACAATCCAATCGACTCCAGTAAGCGGACGTGGCTGATCGCGACCGGCTGTGCGGGCGCAGTGGGCGGCGTGGCAACCGCCGTGCCTTTCGTAAGTTCTTTCCAACCCTCCGAGAAGGCCAAGGCCGCCGGCGCTGCCGTCGAAGTGGATATTTCCGCTCTCAAGCCCGGTGAAAAAATTACCGTGGAATGGCGCGGCAAGCCCGTCTGGATCGTCAAACGCACGCCCGAACAGTTAGAGATTTTGCCCACACTGGATGGCCAGCTGGCCGATCCCGAGTCCAAGCGCAATCCGGCTGAATTCACGCCCGAATACGCCCGCAACGAGCACCGCTCGATCAAGCCCGAAATCCTCGTGGCTGTGGGTATTTGCCCGCATCTGGGCTGCTCGCCTTCCGACAAATTTTCTGAAGGCCCGCAGCCGTCGCTGCCCGACGACTGGAAAGGTGGCTTTTTGTGCCCCTGCCACGGTTCGACCTTCGACATGGCTGGACGCGTCTACAAGAACAAGCCCTCGCCAGACAATTTGGAGGTGCCACCGCACGTCTACTTGTCAGATTCGCGCCTGCTTATCGGCGAAGACAAGAAAGCTTGAGGGACTGCACTATGGCCGAATTCAAGGAAATTTCCCCTAATGCATCCGGGGGTGCCAAACTCACCAACTGGTTTGAAAACCGCTTCCCGACGGCATTCGATGCTTACCGCGTCCATATGTCGGAGTACTATGCTCCGAAGAATTTCAACTTCTGGTACATCTTTGGTTCCCTCGCCCTGTTGGTGTTGGTGATCCAAATCGTTACCGGTATTTTTCTGGTGATGCACTACAAGCCCGACGCTGCCAAAGCGTTCGAATCGGTCGAGTACATCATGCGCGATGTCCCTTGGGGCTGGTTGATTCGCTACATGCACTCTACTGGTGCCTCAGCGTTCTTCGTCGTTGTTTATCTACACATGTTCCGCGGCCTGATGTACGGCAGCTACCGCAAACCGCGTGAGTTGGTGTGGATTTTTGGCTGTGCGATTTTCCTCGCCCTGATGGCCGAAGCCTTTATGGGCTACTTGCTGCCTTGGGGTCAGATGTCGTACTGGGGCGCTCAGGTTATCGTGAACCTGTTCGCTGCGATTCCCTTCATCGGTCCTGACTTGGCTTTGCTGATTCGTGGTGACTATGTGGTGGGTGACGCAACGCTTAATCGCTTCTTCAGCTTCCACGTGATCGCCGTGCCGCTGGTGCTGATTGGCTTGGTTGTGGCCCACTTGTTAGCGCTGCACGACGTTGGCTCCAACAACCCTGATGGTATTGAAATTAAGGGGCCTAACGCTCCCAAAGATGCCAACGGACATCCGCTTGACGGCATTCCCTTTCATCCTTACTACACGGTGCACGACATCATGGGCGTTTCGATGTTCCTGATGGCTTTCACAGCGGTGATCTTTTTTGCGCCTGAATTTGGTGGCTACTTTTTGGAGTACAACAACTTCATTCCAGCTGACCCATTGAAGACGCCTGCGCACATTGCCCCAGTGTGGTACTTCACGCCGTTTTATTCGATGCTACGTGCTATTACCACTGAGATGATGTATGTGTTGATTGTCTGCATCTTGGGTGCTGCGCTGTTGGCTGTAGTCAAAGGCCGTATGCCTGCCATCATCAAGGGGGGCATTTTGGGTGCAGCTTTGATCGGTACAGCACTGATGCTGTCGATTGATGCGAAGTTCTGGGGTGTGGTCGTTATGGGTGGCGCAGTGGTCATCCTGTTCTTCCTGCCTTGGCTCGATTGCAGTCCAGCGCGTTCAATTCGCTACCGCCCTACATGGCACAAGTATCTGTACGCCATCTTTGTCATCGTCTTTTTCGTTCTCGGCTACCTTGGTATCAAAGCACCGGGCGCATGGGGTGAGATTGCTGGCCAAGACGTTGCTCAGCGCGTGTCGCAAGCGTTTACGCTGTTTTACTTCGGCTTCTTCTTATTGATGCCTTGGTGGACGCGCATTGGTGATCCAAAGCCAGTGCCGACCCGCGTGACCTTTACGCCGCATTGAGTGGAGACGCATACCATGAAAAAAATACTTCTCTCTATCGTTGCCGCTCTGGGTCTGATTGCTGGCTCTGCGCATGCTGCCGGCGGCACTATGCCGCTGGACAAAGCGCCTGACCGCATCAACGACATGGGCGCGTTGCAAAACGGCGCTAAGTTGTTTGTCAACTACTGTATTGGTTGTCACTCTGCGGCTTTTATGCGTTACAACCGCCTTACCGACATTGGTTTGAGTGAGGCGCAGATCAAGGAAAACCTTTTGTTCACCACCGACAAAATTGGTGACACCATGAAGGCTGCGATTGATCCCAAACAAGCTAAAGATTGGTTTGGTGCTAATCCACCTGACTTGACGGTGATTGCGCGTTCGCGCGCTGGTTTGGGCGGCACTGGTTCCGATTATCTCTATACCTTCTTGCGCACCTTCTATCCTGATGATACTAAGGCCACTGGTTGGAATAATTTGGTGTTTCCAAGTGTCGGTATGCCGCATGCGTTGTGGCAGCTCCAGGGTGAACGCCGCGCTATTTTTGAAACCCAAGAAGGTCATGGAACCACTCCCATGTTCAAGGGTTGGGAGCAAGTCTCTCCTGGCACGATGACGCCTGAACAGTACGACGAAGCCATTGGCGATTTGGTCGGTTACCTGCAGTGGATGGGTGAGCCGGTGCAAAGTCGCCGGGTTCAGATGGGTATCTGGGTGTTGGTTTTCTTGGCCTTCACCACAGTGCTTGCTTGGAAGCTGAACGCGTCTTTCTGGAAAGACGTCAAATAGGGCATTGTTTGCCAGGCCGCGTCTTCAGGTGCGGCCCAGTTTCAAGTTTCTAGAGTGGGCGCTCCATGCGTTCCACTCTTTTGGTTTTTTAGGAGTCTCTTGCCATGATGGTGCTTTATTCGGGAACGACCTGTCCTTTTTCCCACCGCTGCCGCTTTGTTTTGTTTGAAAAAGGCATGGATTTTGAAATCCGTGATGTCGATCTGTACAACAAGCCAGAAGATATCAATGTAATGAACCCGTATGGCCAAGTTCCTATCTTGGTCGAGCGCGATTTGATTTTGTACGAGTCAAATATCATCAACGAATACATTGATGAGCGCTTTCCGCACCCTCAGTTAATGCCCGGTGACCCAGTCGACCGTGCCCGCGTGCGCTTGTTCTTGCTCAACTTTGAAAAAGAGCTGTTCATCCACGTCAACATCTTGGAGTCGCGTGCCACCAAGGGCAACGAGAAAGCGCTGGAAAAAGCCCGCGCCCATATCCGCGACCGCTTGACCCAGTTGGCTCCGGTGTTCTTGAAAAACAAATACATGTTGGGCGAGAGTTTCTCCATGCTTGACGTCGCCATCGCACCGCTACTGTGGCGCCTCGATTACTACGGCATCGACCTGAGCAAAAACGCTGCTCCTTTATTGAAATACGCCGAGCGCATTTTCTCGCGCCCCGCCTACATTGAAGCACTGACGCCTTCCGAGAAGGTCATGCGCAAATAAGCTGCATCAGCAGCGCACGATTGCTTTTAATTTTGAGATCCGCACCATGAATGCACAGGAATCGACCACCACCCGTCCTTATTTGATCCGGGCACTGCACGAGTGGTGCACGGACAATGGCTTCACGCCCTATTTGGCGGTGCGCGTGGACGATTCGGTGCAGGTGCCACGTGAATACGTCAAAGATGGCGAGATCGTGCTGAACGTCGGCATCGACGCCACCAACGCGCTGCAACTGGGCAATGACTACATTGAATTCACTGCACGCTTTGGTGGCAAGCCGCGCGACATCATGGTGCCCGTGGGTCGCGTCATCGCCATTTACGCCCGCGAAAATGGCCAAGGCATGGCATTTCCGCCGCCACTGGATCTGTTGACCGATGTTGAGGCTCCGCCCTTTAGCTTGGCTCAGGTGCCTTTGCACGAGGTGCGATTTGAAGCTGACGCCGATGGGGTCGATGCCGAGCCACTGGTGCACTTGGTGCCTACCGATTCGACCTCAGAGGACGAGGGCGATACCCCGCGCCCACCACCCGCTACGGGAGCCAAGAAGGCCGCCTTGAAGCGGGTGAAGTAAGCACCGACGCAGGCGCAAGAGATTTTGGCCGTTTTTAGCGATTAGAATATGGCTTTCGCCGATTTAGCTCAGTTGGTAGAGCAACCGCCTTGTAAGCGGTAGGTCGTCAGTTCGATTCCGACAATCGGCACCA
>JAGNUJ010000138.1 GCA_017987055.1 Giesbergeria sp. | reverse complement strand
TCGTCGGCGTTGGCCAAGAAGGGGCCCGCTTCAATCGCCACGGTGCGGTTGCCGCCCAGCAGCTCGCCCACCGGCAGGCCGCTGTTGGCCGATTGCAGCGCGCGGCGCAGGTCGTCCACCGTCACGCTGGCGCTGGCCATGCGCGCGGCGTCCATCTCGACCATCACCGCGCGGCCCGGGCCGCCAATGGTGTGCACGGTGCGGGTGCCGGGCACGCGCTTCAAATCGGCCTCGATGCTGTGCGCCACGCGCTCTAAATCGAACGGGCCGGTCTCTGGGTTTTGGCTGTGCAGCGTCAGCGAAACAATCGGCACATCGTCAATGCCCTTGGGCTTGACCAGCGGCGGCTGCACGCCCAGGCCCTGCGGCAGCCAGTCGGCATTCGACTGCACCGCGTCGTACAGCCGCACCAGCGCTTCGGTGCGCGGCACGCCGACTTTGAACTGCACCGTCAGCACCGCCATGCCGGGGCGCGACAGCGACATCACGTGCTCGGTGCCGGTGATTTGCGACAGCACCTGCTCGGCGGGAATGGCGACCATTTGCTCGACGTCGCGCGCGCTGGCACCGGGGAAGGCAATCAGCACGTTGGCCATCGTCACGTTGATTTGCGGCTCTTCTTCGCGCGGCGTCACCAGCACGGCAAAAGCGCCCAGCAGCAGCGCCAGCAGCGCCAGCAGCGGCGTGATTTGCGCGCTTTGGAAGAAGGCGGCAATGCGGCCAGAAATTCCGAGGCCAGCGTCGTGGGGTGCTTGCTTCATGCCATCCACCTTTACTGCGCCAGTGCGCGGGTAGCAGCTTGCGGCTGCAGCACCACGGTTTCGCCAGCGGCCACGCCGGTCAGCAGCTCGACTTGGCCGCCTTCGACGCGGCCCAAGCGCACTTGGCGCAGCAGCGGTTTGCCGCCCGCGCCTTGGACATAGACGCCGGTCATCTCCGCGCGGCGCACGATGGCCGTCAAAGGCACCACCACACGCTGGCTGGCAGGCGCAGCGCTGGCGCTGGCCATCGGCAACCACAGGCGGGCAAACATGCCCGGCGCGACACCGTCCAAACCTTTGGCCAAATCAGCGCGCACTTGCACGGTGTGCGTCGCGGCATCCACCGTCGGCAGCACCTGCACGCGGGCGGTGGCCGGCCACTGTTGCTCGGCCACCAAGCCGGGCAATTCGACGCTGACGGCTTCAGCCGGCGCGCTGTGTGCCGCGCCTAAAAGCGATTGCGGCACCGCAGCCGTCACGCGCAGGCTGCTTGGGTCGTACAGCGTGACCAGCGCGCGCCCCGGCATCGCCATGTCGCCCAGCTGCACCGGCACGTCGGACACCACGCCGGCATACGGCGCGCGCACTGTGTGCAGCCCGGTTTGTGTGCGCGCCGCACCGGCCTGCGCCACCTGCGCCGCCACTTGGGCGCGGGTGGCTTTGAACTGCGCCTCGGCCTGCTCTAGCGCGGCTTGGCTGATGTATTGCTTGTCGCGCAGCTTTTGCTGGCGCGTGTATTCGCGCGTCGCCACATCCAACGAAGCGCGGGCGGCTTGCACCTGCGCATCGCTGGCGGCGGCGCTTTGGTTGGCGCTGCGCGCGTCGATGCGCAGCAGCACTTGGCCGGCCTGCACGCGGTCGCCGGCTTTCACGGCCAGCTCTAACACCGCGCCGGGCACCTGCGCGGCAAGGGTGGTTTGGCGCACCGCCTCGACCACGCCGTCAAAGCTGCTGCGCGCCTGCACCGCGCTGGCCTGCGCTGGCACCACCGCCGCGTCTGGCGCGGCCACGGCACCAAGCGGCAGCAGCAAGGACAACGCCACGGTCAAAGGGTGAAGTTTCAGCATGCGGATGTTCTCTTTAGGGTTCGACGAAGGCTGGTCAAAAACGATGGATTAGCCTATTATTTGCGCAAGTAGCTAAATAGTCAATTAGTTGATTTATACCCCTAACTCTCCAACCTACGCCACCGCATGAACCCTGATTGCGCCCCCGCCCACTGCACACCGATGCACCAACTGTCTGACGCGGCGCTGGAGCAGGTGGCGGCGTATTTCCGCGCGCTGGGCGAACCCAAGCGGCTAGAAATCTTGCAGTGGCTGGACCAGCGCCCCTACAACGTCAGCGAGCTGGCCGAGCGCTGCGCTTGCAGCGCCGCCAACATCTCGCGCCACTTGGCGCTGCTGACGCGCCACGGCTTGGTGGCGCGCGAACTGCGCAGCCAGTGCGCCTATTACCGCTTGGCTGACCCAGCGCTCGATAGCCTGTGCGAACACGTTTACCAGCACCTAGCGCGGCGCGGCACTGAGGCGCTGGGGCTGAGTGATTTTTAAGTCAAATCGACCGCTAGCCCTTTAGATACGGGCGCTAGCAGCTATCAATTAAGGACTAAAAACGGGCGACGGCTAATCCCAGCGCTGCTGATAAGAAAAAGTCGGCAGGCGCCAGCAGCGCCAAATCGCCAACATGCGCAGCAGCAGGCCGACGGCAAAGCTGAGTGCGGTGTTGAGCGACTCGTTGACCTCCAGCGCGCGCAGGCCGAGAAACAGGCAGCACACCACCAGCGAGACCATCGCGTACAGCTCGCGCTGGAACACCACCGGCACTTGGTTGCACAGCACATCGCGCAGCACGCCGCCGCAGATGCCGGTAATCATCCCGGCCATCACCACCACCGGCAGCGCGTAGCCCATGCGCAGCGCCACATCGCAGCCAATCAGCGAGAAGGCGACCAGCCCCATCGCGTCCAGCAGCAAAAACACCCGGCGCAGTTTGTGCATTTGCGGCGCCAGCAACATCGTCACCAGCCCGGCGAACACCACCAGCCCGACGTACTCGGGGTGCTGCGTCCAGCCGACGGGAAAGCGCCCCAAAATCACATCGCGCACCGTGCCACCGCCCAGCGCGGTGACAAAAGCAATCACGGCCACGCCAAAAATATCCATGTTGCGCCGCCCGGCGGACAAAGCGCCCGACATGGCTTCAGCCGTGATGGCAATCAGGTAGATAACGGTCATCAGCATGACAGCGCCCTCGGCACGCCAAAAAACCGGGGCGGGCGCACTGCGGCGACAGCCAAAAAGCAAAGGGGAAATGACACAGGAGAAGCCCATAAAAAAGCCGAACACGCGCCACCGCGTGCCCGAAAGCGCCTCTCCCCCTGTCCTTGTTACCTGAGAGTTTGCGCCGCTTGCTCACCAAAAGCCCAAGCGGCTTGCCCCTTCGGTGGGCTCAGGAAGCGCGGTGCAAAAGCGCCAGCGCCCGAGCCGCTCTCCAGTCGGCGAATACCTCTGCGGTCCGGTGTACCTGAGCGATGATGGGAGCTTGCGCCTTCGGTGGGAGCCGTATCGGCTCCGCTCTCCCGCAGAGAGGGGTGGATTATGCGGGGCAGCGCGCCCCCGCATTCGCAGGTGAGGTGGTAGCCCACCCAACATCCCCCCACATCCCCCACACCGCGAGCGCCCCAAACATCAAAAATCATAGCTGCTAGCGCACGTATCTAAAGGGCTAGCGGCTGTTTTCATGCAAAACTGCGGCCTTCGCCGGCTTCCTCGTGGGTGACGCCGTCGCGAATGTGATAAATCCGCTTGAAGGTTGGAATGATTTTTTCGTCGTGGGTGACGACGATGACGGCAGTTTGCAACTGCTGCGCCATCTCGTTCAAGATGCGAATCACCGCCAAGGCGCGCACGCTGTCGAGCGGCGCGGTCGGCTCGTCGGCCAAGATGACCGGCGGGCGGTTCACCAGCCCGCGCGCAATCGAGATGCGCTGCTGCTCGCCGCCCGACAACTGCGACGGCATGGCACGCGCGCGGTGCTGCATGTCCAGCGCCGTGATCAGCTCCAGCGCGCGGGCGCGGGCCTGCGCATTGGGCACGCCGGCCAGCATCGGCAGCAGGGCGACGTTGTCGGTGGCGTCCAAAAACGGAATCAAGTACGGCGCCTGAAACACAAAACCAATCTTGTCGCGCCGCAGCGCGCGCAGGTCTTTGACGCGCCAGCCGTTGTCAAAAATCACCTCGTCGCCCAACACCATGCGCCCGGCAGTCGGGTCAATCACCGCGCCCAAGCATTTCAGCAGCGTGCTTTTGCCCGAGCCAGACGGCCCGACCAAGCCAACCACCTCGCCCGGCCCCACTTGCAGGTTGACGTCTTTGAGCGCGTGAACCGCCGTGTCGCCTTTGCCGTAGCTTTTGCTCAGGCCTTCGACGCGGATACCTTTAGTTGTTGATGTAGACATATGGCTTACCCAATGGCCTCGGCTGGATCGACTTGCAGCGCCATGCGGATGGCGACCAAGCTGGCCACCACGCAAATGCCCAGCACGGCAAAAAAGCCCGCCACCGAGTCCATCGGCGTCAGCAGCACGTATTTGGGAAAGATGGGCGCGGCAAAGGTCGCGCTGATTTTGCCGACGATAAAACCGATGACGCCCA
>JAGNUJ010000137.1 GCA_017987055.1 Giesbergeria sp. | reverse complement strand
GATGTGCAATGGCTGATCGTGCCGCGCCACCCGCAGCGTTTTGAGGCGGTGGCGCAGTTGCTCGAAAGCGCCGGGCTGCGCGTCTCCCGCCGCAGCCAGTGGACGGATGCGCCAGCGCCAGCCGACGTCTGGCTGGGCGACTCGCTGGGCGAGATGGCGCTGTATTACGGCTTGGCCGACGTGGCGCTGCTGGGCGGTAGTTTTGCGCCGCTGGGCGGACAAAACCTGATTGAGGCTGCCGCTTGCGCTTGCCCGGTGGTGCTAGGCCCGCACACCTTTAACTTTGCCGAGGCGGCCGATTTGGCCTGCGCTGCCGGTGCAGCCCAGCGCGTCGTCGACATGGCGCAGGGCGTGGCGGCGGCCTGTGCGCTGGCGCAAGAGCGCGCGTCGTTAGCGCTGGCGCGCGACACTGCCGCGCAATTTGCCCAAGCCCATCGGGGCGCGGCGCAGGCCACAGCGGCAGCGGCAGCGCAGCTGCTGGAGCGCGGGTAATTCGCAATAAATCGCATCAAAATGCAACAATAGGAGCTTTTTTCGTTCTAGCGCTGTTTTCACTGCTTCCTTCGTGATGTTTTTTGCTAATTTTTTTCGGATGGATTTGCGCCGACTGATTCTGCTGTTGGCCATTTTCAGCGCCTTAGTCACTCTGGCCAACGGGTTTTATGCCAGCTACCGGGTGCAGCGCCAGCAACTGATAGACAGCGCTTTGGAGAGCAACCATGTCTACGCGCGCAAGCTGGCCGAATCGGTGGAGGACTTTCTTCAAGCTGCGCAGCAACAATTGGCCTACAGCGCCGGCGTACTGGGAGCGCGTTTTGATGACCCGCAACTGCTGACCGCTGAAGTCAATCGGCTGCGCCAACAAACCAATACCTTTAACTCAGTCTCGGTCGTCGGTGCCGAGGGTCGGGTGCGGGCGATTTCGCCCGAGACACTGCAGGTTAAGGGACTTTTGCTCGATTCGCCGGGTTCCACCGAGGCGTTGCGTGAACGCCGTGCGTTGATTAGCCAGCCTTTTGTCTCGGTGGCTGGCAATTTGTTGGTGCTGGTGTCGCAGCCGGTCATTGACAGCAAGGGGCGCTATCTGGGCTATGTCGGCGGCACTATTTACCTCAAGCAAAAAAGTATTCTGAATAATTTGCTCGGCCAGCATCACTACCGCGATGGCTCGTACCTGTATGTGGTTGACCAAAACCGCCGCCTGCTCTATCACCCTCAGCCCGATCGGGTAGGTCAGTATGTCGAAAAAAATCGGGTCATTGATGCCGTGTTGCAGGCCAAAAATGGCGCTGCACGCTTAAAAAACAGCCAAGGCGTGGACATGCTGGCGGGCTATGCGCCGATTGCCTTTACCTCTTGGGGCATCGTCACTCAGCGCCCGACCCAGGCAGTCTTGGCGGCGCTGGATGATTTGATGTACCGCGTGCTGACCAAGACCGTGCCTTGGGCGCTGCTGCTGATTGGCTTGATTTGGTGGATGTCGCGGCTGATTGCCCGCCCGCTGTGGCAGTTGGCCGATGGCGTGCGCAACATGGATCGGCTTAGTAGCGTAGAGCGTATCCACAACGTGCGCTCTTGGTACTTTGAGACCTCTGAACTCAAGCGCGCGATGTTGGTAGGCGTTAATTTGCTGCACCAAAAAATCGGCAAATTGCACCTAGACGTGCAAACTGACCCGCTGACTGGGCTGCGCAACCGGCGCGGCATGGACGATGCGCTGGCCGTCTGGCAGGCGGCGCAACACCCATTTGCGGTAGTAACGCTGGACATCGACCATTTCAAGCGCGTCAACGACACGCACGGCCACGGTGTCGGCGACCAAGTGCTGCAGCGACTGGCCGGGCTGATGCGCGAGAACGCGCGCAGCGACGATGTGTTGTGCCGGGTTGGTGGCGAGGAGTTTTTGATTCTGCTGCCCGGTGCCAGCCTAGAGGTGGCCGAGCAAGTCGCCCAGCGCTTGCGCTTGCTGCTGGAGCAAACCGACATTCCTCCGGTAGGCCATATCACCCTGTCGTTGGGCGTGGCGCACTGGCCACAGCATGGCAGTGAGATTGCCCAGGTGTTGCAGGTCGCCGATACGGCGTTGTATGAGGCCAAACGCACCGGGCGTAACAAGGTAGTGGTAGCGGCTGATAATAATCAGCCCTCTGTAATGAAAGCGGACTGAGGCGCTTGCGCTCCATCCGCTTTTTTTGGCAGCGACCGATTGACAGCGACCGAACCTGGTGAATCCCTTATTTATATGGAACTGAACGCCTTGCTGGCTGCGCCAGCCGTCTTGCCCAGTTTGCCGCGCGTGGTGGCGTTGCTCATTGCCGAGCTGGCGCGCGACGAGCCTAATTTGCGCTGCGTCAATCAGCTCGTCGGTGCCGACCCGGCGCTGGCGGCGCGGGTGCTGGCGTGTGCCAACGGGCCTGAGTTTGAGTCGCACCGCCAGATTGCTGGCATTCCGGAAGCGCTGGCGCTGCTGGGCACGCTGCAGTTGCGCGAGCTGGTGGGTTCAGCGCCGCTGGGAACGACCTCGCGCAGCGTACCGGGCATGAATTTGCAGCATTTTTGGCGCTGCAGCTTGAACACTGCCAAACTTGCGCGCTCGCTCGCTGGCAGCGTCCACCAAAACCAAATCGCCGCTTACACCGCCGGCCTGCTACACGGCTTGGGCGAGTTGGTAATTCACTTGGCCGACCCCGAGCGGGCGCAGTCGCTCAACACGCTGGTGTCGCCGCTGGACATGCGCCGCAGCAAGTTGGAGCAGCGCATTTTTGGCTACAGCTACGGCCACGTCAGTGCCGCGCTGGCGCAGCGCTGGCAACTGCCGCAGGGGGTGGTCGATGCGCTGAACTACCAGCACAGCCCGTTCGATAACAACGCTTATGAGCCGCTGGCAGGTGTGCTGCACCTAGCCGCGTGGCGCGCGCGGGCGCGTGAAGTGGGGCTAGACGAGCGTGAGATGGCGGTCAGCTTTCCCGACCAAGTCGGGCTGGCCTTGGGGCTGGACATCGACATGGTGTTGCAGCAAGACCCGATCGACTGGACGGCGCGGCCCGAGGCGGGCGAGTTTGCGTAAATGAGCCAAGACCACTTGCCCCACTACCGCCTGACCGCGCCGATGCGCAGCGTGCTGGCGCGCATGGCCCGCGCCGGCCAGCCCGAGTTGCACACCTTGAGCCCGGCGCGCGCGCGTCTGGCCTACGAAGCTGGCGCTGGCGTGCTGGAAGTGCCCAAGGCCACGCTGGCGCGGGTGGAAGATTTGCACATTCCCGCCCGCGACGGCCAGCTGCTGGCAGCGCGCCTGTACGCGCCCAGCACCGAAGCCGGTTTGCCGCTGCTGCTGTACCTGCACGGCGGCGGCTTCACCATTGGCAGCATCGCCACCCACGACACGCTGTGCCGCGAGCTGGCGCGTTTGAGCGATTGCATGGTGGTGTCGCTGGCGTACCGGTTGGCACCGGAGCACCGCTTTCCGACGGCCTCGAACGACGCTTGGGA
Organism: Giesbergeria sp.; assembly: GCA_017987055.1. Classification (GTDB taxonomy): domain Bacteria; phylum Pseudomonadota; class Gammaproteobacteria; order Burkholderiales; family Burkholderiaceae_C; genus Simplicispira. The sequence goes on along the minus strand of JAGNUJ010000137.1, from coordinate 966 downwards.
CGCCCTGCAGTGGCTGGCGGCGCATGCGGCTAGTTTGGGCGCTGACGCCAGCCGCTTGGCCGTGGGCGGCGACAGTGCTGGCGGCACGCTGGCGGCGGTGTGCGCCATTGATGCCCGCGATGCTGGTTTGCCACTGGCCCTGCAATTGCTGTTTTATCCCGGCTGCGCGGCGCACCAAGACACGCCGTCGCACCACACCTACGCCCACGGCTTGGTGCTGGAAGCGCCGGCGATCAGCTGGTTTTTTGGCCACTACGTGCGCAGCCGCGCCGAGCGCGAGGACTGGCGCTTTGCCCCGCTGCTGGCACCCGATGTCGATGGCGTCGCCCCGGCGTGGCTGGGGCTGGCCGAGTGTGATCCGCTGGTCGATGAAGGCATCGACTACGCCGACAAGCTGCGCGCTGCCGGCGTGGCGGTCGATTTAGAGATTTACCACGGCGTGGCGCACGAGTTCATCAAAATGGGCCGCGCCATTCCTGAAGCACGCCAAGCCCATGCCGACGCGGCGCGTGCGCTGCGCCAAGCTTTTGGTTTAGGTATTTGATGTGGTGAGGAGAGAGAACCCATGCAACGTGCTGATTTCCGCTGTCTGCACCGCCTGCGCGTGCGCTGGGCGGAGGTGGATCTGCAAAAAATTGTTTTCAACGCCCACTATCTGGCGTATTTCGACATTGCGCTGATGGACTATTGGCGCGCGCTGGCGCTGCCCTATGAGGACGGCATGTCGCTGCTGGGCGGCGAGGTGTTGATGAAAAAGTCCACGCTCGAATACCACCACTCGGCGCGCTTGGATGACGTGCTCGATATTGGCCTGCGCTGCGACGGTGTCGGCACTTCGTCCATGCGTTTTAGCGCCGCTATTTTTTGTGGCCAGCGGCTGCTGGTGTCGGGCGAGTTGGTGTACGTGTTTGCCGAGTTGGCCCGCCAACGCGCCCGCCCGGTGCCGCCGCCACTGCGCGCCATGCT
>JAGNUJ010000136.1 GCA_017987055.1 Giesbergeria sp. | reverse complement strand
CAATGGGTGCGCAGCGACATCTCTTGCACGCTGTTTTTGGCCGAGCCGCACGAATACGACGGCGGCGAGCTGCGCATCCAAGAAGCGCACAGCGAGCGCCTCGTCAAGCTGCCCGCCGGCGACATGGTGCTCTACCCCAGCTCCAGCGTGCACCAAGTCACGCCGGTGACGCGCGGTGCGCGCCTTGCCAGCTTCTTCTGGATCGAAAGCATGGTGCGCTCGACCGAGCAGCGCCTGCTGCTGTGGAACATGGACATGGATTTGCTCCAACTGCGCAGCCGCGTTGGTGATACAGACCCCGCCGTGGTCGGTCTGACCGGCGCTTACCACAACCTGCTGCGCATGTGGGCTGACGTTTAACTTTAAAAATAATAGCTACTAGCGCACGTATCTATTGGGCTAGAGGCCGATTTGACCCCTAAAACACCCCCTTTGCAGCGCCACAGCGTGCCGCACAGCACCGCCAGCCTCGCTGACCATGAACATTGGGCGCGGCAAACGCTGGATGCCAACGCTTGGGCGTATTTCAGCGGCGGCGCGGCGGACGAAATTACTCTGCGCGCCAACCGCAGCGCGTGGGACGACATCACCTTGCAGCCGCGTGTGCTGCAAGCGCTGGCCGGCGGCCACACGCAAATCCAACTGCTGGGGCGCACGCTGGCGCACCCGATCTTGCTGGCACCCATTGCCTTTCAAAAGATGGCGCACCCCGACGGCGAATTGGCCAGCGCCGTGGCCGCCGCCGCGCTCGGTGCTGGCATGGTGCTGAGTACGCAATCGAGCACACCGCTAGAAGCGGTAGCCGCCGCGATGCTGGGCGACAGCGGACGCGGGGCGCTGTGGTTTCAGCTGTATTTGCAACATGACCGGGGCTTTACGCGCCAACTGGTGCAGCGCGCCGAAGCCGCTGGCTACGAAGCGCTGGTGCTGACGGTGGACGCCCCCACCAGCGGCACCCGCGACCGCGAACGCCGCGCTGGCTTTCGCCTGCCACCGGGCATCAGCGCGGTTAATTTGGCGGGCCTCGCGCCGCCGCCGCGTGCAGAACTGCGCCCCGGCCAAAGCGCGCTGTTTGACGATTTGCTGCGGCACGCGCCAACGTGGGACGACGTGGCGTGGCTGCAATCCATCACCCAATTGCCAGTTCTGCTCAAGGGCGTACTGCACCAAGGCGATGCGCGCCAAGCCGCCGCGCTGGGCGTGGCGGGGTTGATCGTCTCCAACCACGGCGGGCGCACGCTCGACACCGCGCCGGCCACCGCCCACGCGTTGCCCAGCATTGCCAACGCCGTGCACGGCGCTTTGCCGCTGTTGGTGGACGGCGGCATCCGCCGGGGCACCGACGTGCTTAAAGCAATGGCGCTGGGTGCCAGCGCCGTGCTGCTGGGGCGGCCGGCGATTTATGGACTGGCCCACGCCGGTGCTGCCGGCGTCGCCCACGTGCTGCGCCTGCTGCGCGACGAGCTGGAAATCGCGATGGCACTGACCGGCTGCCGCACGCTGGCACAGGCCACGCCGGCATTGCTGCAAACACCCTCAAAAACCCAGCCGTGATCCCGCCCCCAGCAGGGTTGCGGCACCAAGAGCAGCAAAAATAGCAGCAGCGATCGAGTGCACCAGCTTCATCGGAATTTTGGCTGCCAACTTGTCGCCGACAAACACCGCAGGCACATCGGCAATCAACATCCCGAGCGTGGTGCCAATGACCACCATCACCGGTGCCGCGTAGTGCGCGGCCAGCGCCACCGTAGCGATTTGTGTTTTGTCGCCCATCTCAGCCAGAAAAAAGGTGATCAAGGTAGCGCCGAAAACGCCGAACCTTTGGGCAATCTGCGTTTCCTCGTCTTCAATCTTGTCCGGAATCAGCGTCCAAACAGCCATGCCGAGAAACGACAGACCCAAAGCCCAGCGCATCATTTCTGCACTGACCACCGCCGTAATCCACGCGCCCAGAGCGCCGGCCAGGCCGTGGTTGACCACAGTCGCCGCCAAGATGCCCAGGATGATAGGCACGGGCTTTTTGAAGCGGGCGGCCAAAATGAAGGCGAGGAGTTGCGTTTTGTCGCCGATTTCAGCCAAGGCGACCACGCCGGTCGAGACCAAGAGGGATTCCATACAAGATGTCCAGGCCGGTTTGCAGACGATTGACCACCACGCATCCCCGGCCAAAATCGGAGGCGTAGTGGTCAAAGGTCTTGCCAAGCTCAACAACCGCTGACGCCATGACCGTGTGGGTCAAGTATGTTGACATCAGCCTCTTCGATGCGAAGAGCGGCTACTCCCCAATGACCGCGCGAATATAACAGCGCCAGAGTGCATCCACCGCTTTGGTGCGCTCTGTTTTCTGCGCCTTAATGCCGTCACAATTGCTAATGCGACAAATTCTCATTTATAATCATCTTCACTGTGAACCACCTGCCACTCAGCGCCCCACTGCCATGATTGTTTGTGTCTGCCGCCGTATTTCTGACCGTGACATTGCCCGCCATGCGCGTGCGGGCATGGGTTTTGATGAAATCCAGTTTGAGCTGGGCGTTGCCACCCAATGCGGTCGCTGCGAAGACTGCGCCCGCGACGTAGTCGCCCAATGCAACGGCACCTTCCCCGTGGCGGCACTGCACAACAGCAGCGCTGACGATGTTCGCGCCAGCCTTGGCACATATTGAAGGACGACACTATGGCACTGACCTTCTTGAGCGCCAGTGCGCTGATAGTGGTGTTATCGGCTTGGTGCATTTTTCACCTTTAATTTAAGTCAAATCGGCCTCTAGCCCAATAGATACAAGCGCTAGTAGCTATCATTTTATTTATGTCTTCTTACGACCGTTACGCTACTACAGCCAGCCCCAAGCGCCTGAGCCGCAATGCGCTCATCGCTGGTGGCGTGGTGCTGCTGCACGTTGCCGCGCTGTGGGCGTTTCAGTCCGGACTGGCGCACAAAGTGGTCGCCGCCATCGTGCCGCCGCAAGCCATCGCCTACATCATGGCGCCGCCCGCACCCGAAGTGCCGCCGCCGCCAGCGCCGCCGCCACCCACTCCCGTGCCGCCGACACCGACGCCGCGCCCCGCCATCATCAAAAAAGCCACGCCGCGCCCCGCGCCCGCGCCGCTGCCAGTGGCTGACAGCGCACCGTCGCCCAACGCCCCGGTCGTCGCCGCTGCGGAGGCTGCGCCCGACCCGACCCCCGCCGCACCGCCAGCGCCCGCCGCACCCGCTGCCCCGCCCGCGCCGCCCGCCCCGCCCGCACCGCGCATTGAGCAGCCGTCCAGCAACGCCGCCTACCTGAACAACCCCGCCCCGGGCTACCCCTCCATCAGCCGGCGCATGGGCGAAGAGGGCAAAGTGGTGCTGCGCGTACTGATCAGCGCCGACGGCAAGCCCGAAAAAATAGAAATCCACAAATCCAGCGGCTACGAGCGGCTCGACCGCCACGCCCAAGACACCGTGCAGCGCTGGCGCTTTGTGCCCGGCAAACGCAATGGCGTGCCCGAGGCGATGTGGAATTTGGTGCCAATCAACTTTGTTCTCGAATAATTTTCAGGAGTTTTCATGGAATCGCAATTTGGCATTGCCAACGTCTGGACGCAGGGCGACTTTGTCACCCGCTTTGTCGCGCTGCTGCTGCTGGGCATGTCGCTGGCCTCGTGGATCGTCATCTTCATCAAGGCGCTGGATATTCTGAAATTTCAGAAGAACGCCCGCGCCGCCAAAAACTTTTGGCACAGCGAAGACTTCGCAGCCGGCCTGAACCAGCTCGGCGGCGACGAGAGCAACCCGTTTCGCCAACTGGCGCTGGAAGGGCGCGAGGCCACCGCCCACCACCGCAACACCCAAGTCCAGCTGCACGACACGCTGGACGTGAGCGACTGGGTGACGCGCTGCCTGCGCAACTGCTTGGACGAATTCACTGCCCGCCTGCAACTGGGCTTGGCCATCTTGGCCTCGGTCGGCTCGACGGCGCCGTTTATTGGCCTGTTTGGCACGGTGTGGGGCATTTACCACGCGCTGCTGGCGATTGGCACCTCGGGCCAATCGACCATCGACAAAGTCGCCGGCCCGATTGGCGAGGCGCTGATCATGACGGCGCTGGGCTTGGCAGTCGCCATTCCCGCCGTGCTGGGCTACAACGGCTTGGTGCGCGGCAACAAATCCATCCTGATTCGCCTCAACAGCTTTGCGCACGATTTGCACGCTTACTTTGTGACCGGCGCGCGCGTCTCCAGCGGTGGTGATTCAGCGAAAGTAGTCCCGCTGAAGAAAGGCGCCTGAGCATGGCCTTCGGAACCCAAGACGACCCCGATGAGGTGATGAACGAGATCAACATGACACCGCTGGTCGACGTCATGCTGGTGCTGCTCATCATTTTCATCATCACCGTGCCGGTAATGAAGCACGCGGTCAACGTCGATTTGCCGCGCGCCGCCAACCAGCCCGAGCTGATCAAGCCCGAAACCGTGCGCCTGA
>JAGNUJ010000135.1 GCA_017987055.1 Giesbergeria sp. | reverse complement strand
ATGCACGCTTGGCTGCACGAGCGCTCGGGCAAACCGGTGGCACCGCCCGCTATCGATCCGGCTACAGTGCTGTGCGATGCCCCTGGTGAATATGTGATGGTGCGGTATGCCGACTGAGAACGAAGGCACTACCGAGGCGCTGACAGCGCATTTGCAGCGCATGTCTGAATCGGTGGAGCAGCTGAGCGCGCGCATTGCGCGCTTGGCCACGATACTGGGCGTAGACTTGCAAAACGATAGCGAGATCCATCGTGTGTTGAATATCGACGGTGGTGCCCCCGGCGGTTACGAGCGCCGTCGCAGTGCCTCACAGCCCCCTGGGCCTGAGCGGCGCAAGTCAAATCAGCAAGAAGAGTTGCGCGCTTTGTTGGTGTTGCGCTACAGCATGTCGCGCCGCTATGTTGATCGCATCGGCGTTCAAGCTACGCGCCATGTATTGGTCAACGCGCAAGATCAGATGGAGCTCGATGGCTTTAAGCCAGGCGCTTCAGGCGCTGATGTACGCCGTCTGTTTGACGCCTCTTAATTTTCTTTTTTAGCACTTTCGTGCCTCTGCCAGCAGAAGCGGTGTCACCGCGCCTGGCTTTTTTGGAGTTTTCTTTTCTATGACGCTCAACACATCCCCCTTCAGCCTGGCAGGCAAAAAAGGTCTCATCCTCGGCTTGGCCAACGAGCACAGCATTGCTTGGGGCTGCACCCAAATGGCCCACGCGATGGGCGCTGAGGTTGTGGTGTCCTGCCTGAACGAAAAAGCCCGCCGCTTCGTCGAGCCGCTGACCAACCCCATCGGTGTCGAACTGGTGGCTTGCGATGTCGAGCAAGAAGGCGAACTCGAAGCTTTGGTGGCACGCGCTACCGAGCGTTTGGGCCACTTGGACTTTGTGGTCCACTCGATTGCGTGGGCACCGTTGGCCGACTTGCACGGCCAAGTGATCGACAGCTCCAGCGCCGGTTTTGCCCGCGCCATGACGGTGTCGTGCCACTCGTTTGCCAAGCTAGCGCAGCTGTGCGCCCCGCACATGCCCAACGGCGGCAGCATGCTCAGCATGACCTACCTCGGCGCTGACGAAGCCGTACCTAACTACGGCGTGATGGGGCCGGTCAAGGCCGCGCTGGAGTCGATGGTGCGCTACATGGCGATGGAGCTAGGCCCCAAGCGCATCCGCGTACACGCTGTCTCGCCCGGCCCGATTTTGACGCGCGCCGCCTCGGGCATTGCCGACTTTGACGAGCTGATGGCCAACGCCGTGCGCAAAGCGCCGCTGGGGCGTTTGGTGCAGTTGGAAGAAATCGCCCAGCTGTGCAGCTTCCTGTGCTCGGACGCGGCTTCAGGCATGACTGGCCAGACGATTTATGTCGATGGCGGTTGCCACGCGATGGCTTAAGCCTGCGCTGCCAGCGCCCCGTATTTACCTCTCAAGGATTACCGTATGAACATGAATTTGAACCAAGACATCGAATGGCTGGAAAACGTCACCTATGACGAACTCTCTGTGGGCCAAAGTGCCCGCCTGCTGCGCACGCTGACGCAAGCCGACATCCAAGCGTTTGCTGCCGTCTCCGGTGACACCAACCCCGCCCACCTGAACGCGGAATACGCCAACGACACGCTGTTCCACGGCGTGATTGCCCACGGTATGTGGGGTGGCGCGTTGATCTCGGCGCTGCTGGGCACCGAATTCCCCGGCCCCGGCACTATCTACCTTGAGCAAAACCTCAAGTTCGTCAAGCCCGTGCGCATTGGCGACACGCTGACCGTCACCGCTACCGTCATCAGCAAGGACGACGAGAAAAAACGCGCTGAACTCGATTGCCAAGTGACCAACCAAAAAGGCGCAGTCGTGCTGCACGGCACCGCCCGCGTCATGCCACCGACTGAAAAAGTGCGCCTGCCCAAGGTCAACGCGCCGCAAATCCAGTTGTTTGACCCCGAAATGCGCTTCAAAGAACTGCTGGCGCTGGCCGCTGGCAAAGAAGCCGTGCGCTGCGCCGTGGTGCACCCGTGCGACACCGGCTCGCTCAGCGGCGCGATGGATTCGGCGCGCTACGGCCTGATCGTTCCCGTGCTGATTGGCCCGGCCAAGCGCATTCGTTTTGTCGCTGCCGAAGCCGACATCAACCTCGACGGCGTCGAAATCATTGATGTGGAGCACAGCCACGCCGCCGCCCAAAAGGCCGCCAACATGGCCGCGCACGGCGAAGTCGAAGTGATCATGAAAGGCAGCTTGCACACCGACGAAATGCTCAAAGCCATCTTGGCCGAGCCGTCGCTGCGCACCGGCCGGCGCATGTCGCACGTCTTTCGCTTTGACGTGCCGCTGTACCCCAAGCCGCTCTTGATCACTGACGCGGCGCTGAACATTCGCCCGACGCTGGTCGAGAAAGTGGACATCATTCAAAACGCCATCGACTTTGCGCGCGTGATGGGCGTGGACGTACCTAAGGTGGCCATTTTGTCGGCGGTGGAAACCGTCAGCGCTAGCATCCCGTCCACGCTGGACGCTGCTGCCCTGTGCAAGATGGCCGATCGCGGTCAGATTCAAGGCGGCATCTTGGATGGCCCCTTGGCGTTTGACAACGCCATTTCTGCCCAAGCGGCTGAAATCAAGCACATCACTTCGGTGGTGGCCGGCCACGCCGACATCTTGGCGGTGCCTGATTTGGAAAGCGGCAACATGCTGGCCAAGCAACTCGAATACCTCGGCGGCGCGACTGGCGCTGGCTTGGTGCTGGGCGCGCGTGTGCCCATCGCTTTGACCAGCCGCGCTGACGGCCCGAGCGCCCGCGTGGCTTCGGCACTGCTGGCAGTGCTGGCGGCCTACGACGCCCGCCGCGAGCGCACCCTGCGCGCGGCTGCTCTGCTGCAAGACTGAAAGGGCTGACTGCTATGGCCATTCTTGCTGTCAACGCTGGTTCGTCGTCGCTGAAGTTTTCGCTGCACCCGCTGTTGGCGGGCGAAGTGCAGGCCAGCGTGCTCACCGGCAATATCCAAGGGCTCGAGCCCGACGGTACGCCCGAAATTGGCTGGACTTTTGCTGGCGAGCGCCACGCCGAAGTGCTGGCACTTGACCCTACTAAAAGCGCGTTTGTCCAAGCATTAGCGCGTCTGCGCACTTTATTGGCTAGCCTTGAGGGGGCACCGGCCATCGTGGCTGTTGCACACCGCGTGGTTCACGGTGGCCAAGAGTTTCGCCAAAGCGTGCTGGTCACTGACGAGGTGCTGGAGCGTTTGTCGCGCCTGAACTCGCTGGCACCGCTGCACCAGCCGCACAACTTGGAAGGCATACGGTCATTTCGCCAAGCCTTCCCGGATTTGCCGCAGGTGGCCTGTTTTGATACCGCGTTTCACACTACGCTGTGCGAGGTCGATTACGCCTTTGCCCTGCCGCAGTCGCTGGCCGAGCAAGGCGTGCGCCGTTATGGTTTTCATGGCCTGTCGTACCAATTCATCATGGGTGCGTTGCAAGCGCACTCGACGCGCGCACAAGGCCGCGTGCTGATGGCGCATTTGGGCAACGGTGCCAGCCTGTGCGGTGCCAAGGGTGGCAAAAGCTGCGCCACCACGATGGGTTTTTCAGCCTTGGACGGCTTGATGATGGGCACGCGCAGCGGCGCTCTTGACGCCGGCGTGCTGCTGTATCTGATGGAGCAGGGCTGGGACCACGCCAAGATTGAAAAGCTGCTCTACAAGCAAAGCGGCTTGCTTGGTGTGTCGGGCATTTCGGCCGACATGCGCCGCTTGCGTGGTGATGGCTCGGATGCTGCCAAGCGCGCCATCGACCAGTTTACGCACCGCATCGTGCGCGAATCGGGCGCTTTGGTGGCTTGCTTGGGTGGTTTGGATGTGCTGGCGTTCAGCGGCGGCATTGGTGAAAACGACGCTGTCTTGCGCGCCCAAGTGTGCGAGCGCTTGGGCTGGCTGGGCGTCAAAATCGACACCGAGCGCAATACCAAGGCGCGCGCTGACTTGTCCGCCCAGCCCATCCATGCTGCCGATAGCACAGTGGAAGTATGGGTCATTCCCACCGACGAAGGCCGTGTCGCTGCCCGCGAAGCGGCGCAGTTGATTGGCCCAGCGGCTGCGGTGGCAGTGGCTGCTGAAATGGCTTAAATGCCTTTAAAAATCAGGTCAAAATTGCCTCTAGCCCTTTAAATACGGGCGCTGGCAGCTATTAATTAAAGAGCAATGCTTTGCCCTTGTTTTGATAGCCTATAGTCGCCCTGCAGCCTGATCCCGGAACACGGCTCCTCTTGAGGAGAAATGTTCCGGGTTTTTTTATGGGGTTTATTGAAACGCCACTTCGGCAAAGCTGCGCAGTTTGCGGCTGTGCAGGCGCTGCACGCCGCCAGCGCGCAAGATTTCAATGGCGCGCATGCCGATGCGCAGGTGCTGATCGACGCGCTCGCGGTAGAAATGGTTGGCCATGCCGGGCAGCTTGATTTCGCCGTGCAGCGGCTTGTCGCTGACGCACAGCAGCGTGCCGTAGGGCACGCGAAACCGAAAAC
>JAGNUJ010000134.1 GCA_017987055.1 Giesbergeria sp. | reverse complement strand
TCAGTCAAAAACAGCGCAATGCCAAAGCTGACCGGCACCGCAATCAGCAGCGCAATGAACGACGTGGCCAGCGTGCCGTAAATCATCACCAGCCCGCCGTACTCGTTTTGCACCGGGTCCCAAACGCTGCTGGTCAAAAAGCCCAGGCCGTATTTTTCAATCGCCGGCCAAGCGCCCACCAGCAACGAGCCAAGGATGCCCAGCAGCAGCGCCAGCGTCAGCAGCGCCGCGCCGCGCGCCAAGGTGCCAAAAAGCCGGTCTGCCACGGTTTATTTCCAGCTGACCGCTTGGCCCGAGGCGTCTTTGATGTTCGCCCAAGACTTCAGGATCACCGCCTTGACGCTGTCGGGCATAGGCACGTAGTCCAAATCGGCCGCCGTCTTATCGCCCGCTTGATAAGCCCAGTCAAAGAACTTCAGCGCCGTGGCCGCTTGGGCTGGCTTGTCTTGCGCCTTGTGCATCAGGATGAAGGTGGCACCAGTGATTGGCCACGCGCCTTGGCCGGGCTGGTTGGTCAAGATTTGGTTGAAGCTTTTGCTCCAGTCCGCGCCGGCCGCTGCGGCTTTGAAAGCGCTGTCATCGGGTGCCACAAAACTGCCAGCGGCGTTTTGCAGTTGCACGTAATTCATCTTGTTTTGTTTGACGTAGGCGTATTCGACATAGCCAATCGAATTGGGCAGGCGGCCAACAAACGCCGCCACACCTTCGTTGCCCTTGCCGCCCGCGCCGGTCGGCCAATTCACCGCGGTACCTTCACCGACCTTGGCTTTCCACTCGGCGTTCACCTTGCTCAGGTAGTGGGTGAAGATAAAACTGGTGCCCGAACCGTCAGCGCGGCGCACCGGCGCAATCGCTGCATCCGGCAGCGCCACGCCGGGGTTGAGCGCCAGCAGCGCGGCGTCGTTCCAACGGGTGATTTTGCCGAGGTAAATATCGCCCAACACTTGGCCGCTCAGCTTGATTTGGCCGGGCGCAATGCCTTTGATGTTGACCACCGGCACCACGCCGCCAATCACAGTGGGAAATTGCACCAGACCTTTTTGCGCCAGCACTTCGTCAGAGAGCGGCGCGTCGGAGGCACCAAAATCGACCGTCTTGGCCTCAATTTGGCGCAGACCCGCGCCCGAGCCGACCGATTGGTAATTGACCTTCACACCCGTCGCTTTGTAGTAATCCGATGCCCACTTGGCGTACAGCGGCGCAGGGAAACTCGCCCCTGCGCCGGTTGCCTCTTGCTGCGCCAGCGCCACCGAAGCGCCACCCACAGCACCCACAGACAACACACCCGCTACCAGAACTCGAATTGCAGACAGTTTCATGAACAAACCTTTAGGTTGAAAACGCACCACAGTGAAATAACTACCACCACTGTAGAAAGCGTTCATGACATCTGTGTGACAGTGACAGTGACAGTGACAAATTAAATTGATAGCTGCTAGCGCACGTATCTATTGGCTTCAAAGGCTATTTCACCCTTATTTCACCCGGTTATCATCGATCTATGTTGCACGTTTTGGCTATTTGTTGCGGTGCCAGTTTGGGCGCTTTGGCGCGCTGGCGTTTGGGTCTGTGGCTCAGCCCTGGCGGGGCGCTGCCGTGGGGCACGCTAGCGGCCAACTCGATTGGCGCTTATGCCATTGGCGTTGGCTTGGCGCTGCTGCAGCAACTGCCCCACCTCGACCCGGCTTGGCGGCTGGCCTTGATTACGGGATTTTTGGGCGCACTGACGACGTTTTCCAGCTTTTCTGCCGAAACCGTCTCCCTGCTGCAAGCGCAGCGCTACTGGCTGGCCTTGGGCAACACCAGCTTGCATGTGGCTGGCTCGCTGGTGCTGACCTATCTGGGGCTGCAATCGGTGGCGCTGGTGTGGCACCTGAATGCCTAAATACCTGAACGACCACAAAAAATACTCTCTTTTTAATAGCTGCTAGCGCATAGCCAGCCAGCATAATGGGCTTTTTTTGTCACAATTTTTACCTCTGCAATGGAAGCCAACACCCAACTCCACCAACACCATCTGGCCGATGCTTGGCAAGAGCTGCACGTTCAAGCGCACAACGGCAACGCGCTGCATGCCGACTCCAATCGCTTGGCCTTTGCCGACCCAGAATTTTTATTTCGCCCCGAAGTGCGCGGCATCCGCTTTCAGCTCGAATTGCTCAAGCCCGAGCTAGGCCAGTCCGAACAAGGCATTGAGCACACGGTGGTGGTCTATGGCAGCGCCCGTTTTGTCGCGCCCGACGAGGCCGCCGAGCAACTAACGCAAGCACAGGCCAGCGGCGACGGCGCAGCCATCGCGCTGGCCGAGCGTGCGGTGCGCAATGGCGTCTATTACGAGCAAGCGCGCCAGTTCTCGCGCTTAGTGGCTGAACACAGCAACCGCCAAATCCCGGAAAACCGTTTGTTTATCTGCACCGGCGGCGGTCCGGGCATCATGGAGGCGGCCAACCGCGGCGCGCACGACGTGGGCGCGCCCACCATCGGCCTGAACATCGTGCTGCCGCACGAGCAAAGCGGCAACCGCTTTATCACGCCAACGCTGAACTTCAAGTTTCACTACTTTGCACTGCGCAAAATGCATTTCATGATGCGTGCCAAAGCCTTGGTGGCGTTTCCGGGCGGATTTGGCACCATGGACGAGTTGTTTGAAGTGCTCACGCTGGTGCAAACCGGCAAAGCCAAGCCAGTGCCCATCGTGCTGTTTGGCAGCGATTACTGGAAGCGCTTTATCAACTTTGAAGTGCTGGTCGAAGAAGGGACAATTTCGCCCGAAGACTTGTCCCTGTTTCGCTACGTTGACAACGCCGAAGAGGCGTGGTGCTTGGTGCGCGATTTTTACCAACTGGCCAACTGACACACACCCAAAACATTAATTTGATAGCTTAAACCGCGCGCCCCATAAGCCTTTGCGGCGGTTTTAAGCCAAATTAACTGGTTTACCGGAACCAGATAAAGGTCATGATGGCAAACAGCGGCAACAAAATACCGCACGACCACAGCATGTAGCCAAAGAAACTGGGCATGCGCACGCCCCGGTCTTCGGCAATGGCTTTGACCATCAGGTTGGGCGCATTGCCGATGTAGGTGTTGGCACCCATAAACACCGCTCCGGCCGAGATAGCCGCCAGTGTCGGTGCCATCGCGGTCATTAAGGTGGCCGGATCGCCGCCAGCGGTGTTAAAGAACACCAAATAAGTCGGCGCGTTGTCCAGGAACGAAGACAAAATGCCGGTCGCCCAAAAGTACATGCTGGGATCAGGCGTGCCGTCCACGCGGGTCACGGCAGCGACGATGGTGCCAAACGGCCCATTCACTCCGGCCTTGAGCATGGCAATCACCGGAATGATGGTCAAAAAGATGCCCGCAAACAGCTTGGCCACTTCTTGCATCGGTGCCCAACCAAACTGGTTGTCGATATGCACTTTTTTCGGCGTCAGCGCCAGCGAAACCAGCGTCACCAGCAGCAGACCCACATCGCGCACGATGCCCGGCAGCCCGACCAGCGTACCGGCCACATCAAACACCACTGGCGACTTCCAAAAGCCGCTCAGCAACACCAGCGCCACCACCGCGCCGAGCAGGGCAAAGTTGACCTTGCCATCAAAGCCAATGGCCAGCGCACCCGATTTGCCGAGGCTGGGGGTATCAGGCGTGGGATCGAAGCGGCGCAGCTCCTCAGGACGGCGGAAATACCAGCTGTCAATGGCGTAGAAAATGCCCAGCAGCACGGCCACCAAGAACAGCGTTTCTTGGTAGATATGGGCCATCGTCCAGAAAAAATCGACACCCTTCAAAAAGCCCAAAAACAGCGGCGGATCGCCCAGCGGCGTCAGCGAGCCGCCGGCGTTGGAGACAATAAAGATAAAAAACACCACCACGTGTACGCTGTGCTTGCGGTTATCGTTAGCGCGGATCAGCGGACGAATCAGCAGCATCGAGGCACCAGTGGTGCCCATAAAACTGGCCAGTACCGCCCCAATCGCCAACAAAGCGGTGTTGAGCATCGGACTGCCCTTGAGGTTGCCGCGAATGTAAATGCCGCCGGCCACCGTGTACAAGGCGGTGAGCAGCACCACAAATGGGATGTATTCGGCCAGCAGCGCATGCACCAAGTTGGCACCGGCGGCATCCATGCCGTAGGCGGTGGCAAACGGGAGCAAAAATGCCAAACTCCAGCCCAACACCACCTTGCCAAAGTGGTGGTGCCAAAAAATCGGCGCCAATAGCGGTATCAGCGCAATCGACAACAAAATACCGGCAAAGGGCACGCCCCACCACAAAGGCAAAGTGCTGCCATCCATGTCTCCAGCCAACGCCCAACCGGGAAATGCCCACAGCGCCGCCACTGCCAGCCAATGAAAAAATTTCATCCAGCGTATCTCCTAACTATTTTTGTCAATGGGGGACAAGCCTCACCCGCTTTCCACGAAAAATGCAACGCACCACAGCGCTAAAAATCTCTAAGTTTGCGACCTTACGCTTAAAACTAAGCGACAAATATCGTATCAAAACCGCCTTTAA
>JAGNUJ010000133.1 GCA_017987055.1 Giesbergeria sp. | reverse complement strand
GCGGCTCCAAAGCCATGACCCGCCGCTTGGAAGAGCTGAAAAACGAAGCCCTGCGCCGCTTTGACCTGATGCGCGAGATGTTCGAGAAGATCCACAAAATCTACGAAAAAGACGGCTACGGCACGCCGGCCTACATGAAGGTGCAGCACGCTCTGAGCGAGCAGCTGATGACCATCCGCTTTACCGCCAAGACGATTGAAAAGCTGTGCGACATGGTGCGCGCTCTGGTGGACGATGTGCGCAAAAAAGAGCGCGAAATGCGCCGCATCATTGTGGACAAATGCGGCATGCCGCAAGAGCAGTTCATCAAAGACTTTCCGGCCAACTTGCTCAACCAGCAATGGGTCGAAAAGCAAGCCACCGCCGGCAAGCCGTGGAGCACGGTGATGGCGCGCAACATCCCGCCCATCCAAGACCTGCAGCAAAAACTGACCGAGTTGCAAAACAACGCCGTGGTGCCGTTGACCGAGCTCAAACTCATCAACAAGCGCATGAACGCGGGCGAATCGACCTCGCGCGGTGCCAAGAAAGAGATGATCGAGGCCAACTTGCGCCTCGTGATTTCGATTGCCAAAAAATACACCAACCGCGGCCTGCAGTTTCTCGACCTGATTCAAGAGGGCAACATTGGCCTGATGAAGGCGGTGGACAAGTTTGAATACCGCCGTGGCTACAAATTCTCGACCTACGCCACGTGGTGGATTCGCCAAGCGATTACGCGCTCGATTGCCGACCAAGCGCGCACCATCCGCATTCCAGTCCACATGATCGAGACCATCAACAAGATGAACCGCATCAGCCGCCAACACCTGCAGGAGTTTGGTTTTGAGCCGGATGCATCGGTGCTGGCCGAGCGGATGGAAATCCCCGAGGACAAAATCCGCAAAATCATGAAGATTGCCAAAGAGCCAATCTCGATGGAAACGCCGATTGGTGACGACGACGACAGCCACTTGGGCGACTTCATCGAAGACGGTGCCAACACCGCGCCGATTGACGCTGCCATGCAAGCCGGTCTGCGCGATGTGGTCAAAGACATTCTGGATGGCCTGACGCCGCGCGAAGCCAAAGTGCTGCGCATGCGCTTTGGCATCGAAATGTCCACCGACCACACGCTGGAAGAAGTCGGCAAGCAATTTGACGTGACGCGCGAGCGCATTCGCCAAATTGAAGCCAAGGCGCTGCGCAAGTTGAAGCACCCCAGCCGCAGCGACAAATTGCGCAGCTTTATCGATTCGCTGTAACCCACAGCGGCCATTGGCCTAGCTGGCGCAAGAGCGCCTGCTGCTCCCCGTTGTGCGACGACGGAGCAGCAGGCGCTTTTTTTGTGCCGTTCGCTGGGGGTGCCGTGATTCGCAGTTGTAAGGCCACCACACTTTCGGGAGCCTCAAGCGTTTTGGAGGTCTGGCGCATACCGGGTGTGCGTTATGAGCTATTAAACTTGTAGCAAAATAGATTCAGCGCTATAGTCCGCACCGCACCCCAAAGCGCTTTGCGACGGGCGTTGAAATTCCCCCCTGATTCCCTACTGCGTAAGGAGAAGCCACATGAGCTCCAAAGAAAATACCGCTATCAACCAGTTGTTTGAGCGGCTCGAACGCCGTTATGCCTTGCGCGTCCTGTGGGCCTTGCGCGATGGCCATCCGCAAACCTTTCGCCTGCTGCAAGACAGCGTCGGCGGCATTACGCCCAACACGCTCAACACCCGCATCAAAGAGCTGCGCGAGGCCGGCTTGCTCGACCACGGCACCGAGGGCTACATCGTCACCGCCTCGGGTGCCGACTTGCTCAAGCGCCTGAACGACGTGCAAGCCTTTGCCACCCGCTGGGTCGCAGGCCGCGCCAAGAAGTAAACACACAATAAATATAGGTGAAATCGGCCTCTAGCCCAATAAATACGGGCGCTAGCAGCTATCATTTATAGAGTAAATTTACCCAAACTGACACAATAAAAGGATTGTTTATGGCATTCACCACCACCGCTTCTGGCCTGCAATACGAAGACACCGTTGTCGGCGAAGGCGCCGAGGCCGTTAAAGGCCAACAGGTCAGCGTGCATTACACCGGCTGGCTTTACAACAACGGCGAGCAAGGTGCCAAATTCGACTCCAGCCGCGACCGCAACGACGTGTTTGCTTTCGGGCTGGGCGCCGGTCAGGTCATCAAGGGCTGGGACGAAGGCGTGCAGGGCATGAAAATCGGCGGCCAGCGCACGCTGATTATTCCGGCAGGCTTGGGTTACGGCGCACGCGGCGCCGGCGGCGTGATTCCACCCAACGCTACGCTGAAGTTTGACGTGGAGCTGGTCGGCGTCGGTCGCTAATCCAGCGGGCACTGTCCCCATCAAAAAGCGAAAAAGCGGCTTCACAGCCGCTTTTTTTGTGCCCGCAAACCCTATCAATCAGGCTCACATCTCAAAGCGCACCAGCGGCTGCTCGGGCACTGGCCGGGTGATCCAACTGACCAGCGCGGCCGACGCTAAACCCGCGCTGACACCAAACACCCCGGCAGACATCGGCTGGATGCCAAACCACAGCCCATCGGCCAGCAGCCAGCGTGGCAGCCAGTCTTGCACCAGCGGTGAGTGCGAGGCCATGTAATACACCGCCACGCCCAGCCCGCACAACATCCCAGCCACGGCACCCTTGCGCGTGGTGCCGCGCCAAAAGATGCCCAGCACCATCACCGGCACAAACGCCGACGCCGCCAGCGAGAACGAGGCCGAAACCAGCGGCAAGATGTCCGACGGCTTGAGGGACGCCACAAATGCCGCCACCAGCGCCACCGCCAGCAGGGTGAATTTGGTCAAGATGACGCGCTGCTCGGGCGAGGCGCTGCGCGGGCGCGACTGGAAATACAGGTCACGCACCAAGGCGTTGCTAATGGTCAGCAACAAACCATCCGCCGTGGACAGCGCTGCGGCCAAACCGCCCGCCGCCACCAAACCCGAAACGACATACGGCATGCCGCCCAGCTCGGGCGTGGCCAGCATGATGAGGTCGGCGCCGAAGCGAATCTCGCCAAACTGCACCACGCCGTCGCCATTGATGTCTTCCACCGACAGCAGCGAGGCATCGACCCGCGCCCACTGCGCCATCCAGTTGGGCAGCGCGTCAAAGCTGCTGCCGACGAGGTTGTTCATCACCTCAAACTTCACCAGCACCGCCAGCGCCGGCGCGCTCATGTAAATCAGCGCGATAAAAAACAGCGCCCAGCCGACGGAGCGGCGTGCGCCGGCTACGGTGGGCACGGTGTAAAAGCGCGTCAGTAGGTGCGGCAGGCCGGCGGTGCCGACCATCAGGCAGAACATCAGCGCCAAAAAGTTGCGCCGCGTGTCTTGGTAGTCGGCCTGCTCTTGCGGCGTGCCGCCCGGGTCGCCCGCGTAGGGCTGGCTGTGGCGCGGCAGGCCACCCAGCGGACGGGCGCGCTCGTAGTTTTCGCGCATTTTCAGCGTCCACAGCTCGCGCGCGGCGGCGGCGTCGCGCGGCAAGGCCGCCAATTCGCGGCTGGCGGCGACGATCAAACCGACATCAGCGTTTTGGGCGCGCAAGCGGTGGATCTGGGCTTGGCCGATTTCGCGCTCGTGCTCTAGCGCTGCATCCACATCTTGCAGTCGGGCTTCAAAATTTTGGGCGCGCTTCAGGTACGCGGCAATCACGGCGTGCTCAGCGGGGGAGTCGAGCAGCTGGGTTTCCAAATCGGCAATCTTGCCAATCTGCACGCCATAGACCAGCGGTGCCATCGGGTTGCCCAACTGCTTGTAAGCCAGCCACGACACCGGAATCAAAAACGCCAGCAGCACCACCACGTACTGCGCCACCTGTGTCCACGTGATGGCGCGCATCCCACCCAAAAACGAGCACAGCAGCACACCGCCCAGGCCGAGCATGATGCCAATCTCAAACTGCACCCCGGTCAGGCGCGAGGCAATCAAGCCAACGCCATAAATCTGCGCTACGACGTAGGTAAACGAGCACACCACCACCGCCAGCGCAGCAATCACGCGCGGCCAGCGGCCACCAAAGCGCACCTGAAAGAAGTCGGGCACGGTGTACAAGCCCATCGCCCGCAAATGCGGCGCGACCAAAATCGCCACCAAGCAAAAGCCGCCCGTCCAGCCCAGCACATACGCCAACCCGCCTGCGTGGCCGGGCGTGCCCGAGAAGCCTTGCAAATACAGCGCGCCCGAGAGGCTGATGAACGATGCCGCGCTCATCCAGTCGGCAGCGGCGGCCATGCCGTTGTACATCGGCGGAATACGCCGGCCAGCGACGTAATACTCCTGCGGATCAGAGGTGCGGCCATAGACGCCAATCGCGGCGTAGACCATGACGGTGAAAAACAGAAAAATCGGGCCAATCCAGTGGCGCGACAGGCCGCGCTGCTCCGCCCATGCCATCAGCGCCAAAAACCCCAGCACCCCCAGCACATACAGCCCCAACATGCGGTGCAGGCGGCGGGCATAGCTGGCAGATTGGGCAGATTCGGTCGAGCTAGGCATCACTGCGCATCACCATGCTGCGCGGCAAGAGCGGCCGCTGCG
>JAGNUJ010000132.1 GCA_017987055.1 Giesbergeria sp. | reverse complement strand
TTGTCGGCACGCTCTACAAGCAACAAGGCGCGTTTGAGGCGCGGCGCGTCGGCGGTGCGTTTGTCGCCGCCAATTTGGCCAAGCACCTGCAAGGGCCGCTCGCCGATCGCCCGGCGCGCTGGAAGCCTTTGATTTATTGCTGGCGCGGCGGCATGCGCAGCGGCGCGATGGTGACGTGGCTGCGCATGGTCGGCTGGGATGCGCAGCAGCTGCAAGGCGGCTACAAAAGCTGGCGCCGCCACGTGATTGACCTGATCGAAACGCTGGCGCCGCAACTGCCGCTGCGCGTGCTGTGCGGGCCGACCGGCAGCGCCAAAACCCGCATCCTGCAAGCACTGGCCAAGCGCGGCGAGCAGGTGCTGGACTTGGAAGCCTGCGCCAAGCATCGCGGCTCGGTGCTGGGCGGCTGGCCGGGCGTGGCGCAGCCCTCGCAAACCGCGTTTGAGACGCTGCTGGGCCAAGCGCTCGAAGGCATGGATTTGCAGCGCCCGATTTACGTCGAGGCCGAGAGCAGCAAAATTGGCCGCCTGTCGGTGCCGCAGCCGCTGATTGCGCATTTGCGCGCCAGTGCCTGCATCGAGATTGAGGCCAGTCCCGCCGCGCGGCTGGAGTTTTTGCTGCGCGACTACGCCAACTTGGGCGACGACCCGGCGCTGCTGGCCAAGCAGCTGGGCTTTTTGCTGCCGCTGCACGGCCACGCCATCATCGGGCGCTGGCAAGAATGGGCGCTGGCCGGCGACATCGCCCCGCTGTTTAGCGAGCTGATGGCGCTGCACTACGACCCGCTGTATGCGCGCTCACAAAGCCGCAACCTGTTTCAGTGGGCGCAGCGCCACACGGTGCAGGCCGATGATTTGTCACCCGCCGGCATCGCCGCGCTGGCTGAAAAAATCATAGCTGCTACCGCACATAAACAAAGGGTTTCAGACAGTTTTGTGCCTGAAACCCTTTAAACACGTGCGCTAGTAGCTATCGTTTTATTAAAGCCATCAAAGCTACACCATGCGCTCGGGGCGCACCCAAGCGTCAAAATCCTCGGCGCTGACCTCGCCCGAGGCAATGGCTGCCTCGCGCAGGCTCAGGCCTTCGTGGTGGGCGCGCTGGGCAATTTTGGCGGCCTTGTCGTAGCCGATGTGCGGGTTCAGCGCCGTCACCAGCATCAGTGAGCGCCCGACCAGTTCGGCAATGCGCGCGCGGTCCGGCTCAATGCCGACGGCGCAGTGCGTATTGAAGCTGTTGATGCCATCGGTCAGCAGGCGCACGCTGTGCAAAAAGTTGTGGATGATCAGCGGACGAAACACGTTCAGCTCAAAGTTGCCCGACGCGCCGCCGATGTTGATCGCCACGTCGTTGCCCATCACTTGGCAGCACAGCATGGTCAGCGCTTCGCACTGCGTCGGGTTGACCTTGCCGGGCATGATCGACGAGCCGGGTTCGTTCTCGGGGATGGTGATTTCGCCCAGCCCACTGCGCGGCCCGCTGGCCAGCCAGCGCACGTCGTTGGCGATTTTCATCAAGCTGGCGGCCAGCGTTTTCAGCGCGCCGTGGGCGTAGACCAGCGCGTCGCAGCTGGCCAGCGCTTCAAACTTGTTGGGCGCGGTGACAAACGGCAGGCCGGTCAAGTCGGCCAGTTCTTTGGCGACAGCGACGGCGTAACCGGCGGGCGCGTTCAGCCCGGTGCCGACGGCGGTGCCGCCGAGTGCCAGCTCGCACAACTCGGGCAGCACGGCGCGGATGCGCTGCTCGCCATAGGCCAATTGCGCCGCCCAGCCCGAAATTTCTTGCCCTAGCGTCAGCGGCGTGGCGTCTTGCAAGTGGGTGCGGCCAATTTTGACGATGTCGGCAAAGGCCTCGGCTTTGAGCGCCAGCGTGTTGTGCAAAGTGTGCAAGGCGGGCAACAGGTCGCGCATCAGCACCTCGACGGCGGCAACGTGCATGGCGGTCGGAAACACGTCGTTGCTCGACTGGCTTTTGTTGACATCGTCGTTGGGGTGTACCAAGCGCGCCTCGCCGCGCGCGCCGCCCAGCAGCTCGCTGGCGCGGTTGGCCAGCACCTCGTTCATGTTCATATTGGTCTGCGTGCCCGAGCCGGTTTGCCAAACCACCAGTGGAAATTCTTCCAAATGCCCGCCGACGATGACCTCATCGGCCGCCGCAACGATGGCGGTGGTTTTGACCGCGTCCAGCAGCCCCAGCCCGTAGTTGGCATAGGCACTGGCGCGCTTGACCTGCGCCAGCGCGTGCAGCAAGTCGTAAGGCATTAGGTTGTTGCTGATCGCAAAATTTTGCAGCGCGCGCTGGGTTTGCGCGCCCCACAGCCGCGCGGCCGGCACGTTGATGGCGCCAAAGCTGTCGCGCTCGATACGAAAGGTGGCGGGTTCTGTGCTCATATCCATCCTTAAAAACGAAGCACCAGCATACTCTGGCAGCACGCGTCCAGCGGTGGCATTGACAGCCTGCCGCAAGGCGTGCGGGAGATAATCGAAAGCTCGCGACTTTCTAAGACCGGAGCCCCACAGATGACCACGACTATCCGTCAACAAGACCTGATCGACTCGATTGCTGCCGCGCTGCAGTACATCAGCTACTACCACCCGACTGACTACATCCAGCATTTGGCGCGTGCCTACGAGCGCGAGCAAAGCCCGGCGGCCAAAGACGCGATGGCGCAAATTTTGACCAACAGCAAGTTGAGCGCCACCGGCCACCGACCGATTTGCCAAGACACCGGCATCGTTAACGTGTTCTTAAAAGTCGGCATGGACGTGCGCTGGGAGGGCTTTACCGGCAGCTTGGACGACGCCATCAACGAAGGCGTGCGCCGCGGCTACAACCACGAAGGCAACACCCTGCGCGCCAGCGTCGTCGCTGACCCGCTGTTTGCCCGCAAAAACACCAAAGACAACACCCCCGCCGTGATCTTTACCGAGATCGTCCCCGGCAACACCGTAGACATCACCGTCGCCGCCAAAGGCGGCGGCTCGGAGAACAAATCCAAGCTGGTGATGATGAACCCCGGTGACGACTTGGTCGAATGGGTGCTGAAAACCGTGCCGACGATGGGCGCTGGCTGGTGCCCGCCCGGCATGCTGGGCATCGGCATCGGCGGCACCGCCGAAAAAGCCGTGCTGCTGGCCAAAGAAAGCCTGATGGACGACCTCGATATGTACGAGCTGCAAGCCAAGTCGGCGCGCGGCGAAAAACTCGACCAAGTCGAAGAGCTGCGCCTAGAGCTGTTCGAGAAAGTCAACGCCTTGGGCATTGGCGCGCAAGGTTTGGGCGGCCTGACCACGGTGCTGGACGTAAAAATCAAGCTCTACCCGACACACGCGGCCAGCAAGCCAGTCGCCATGATTCCCAACTGCGCCGCCACGCGCCACGCGCACTTCTGCCTAGACGGCTCCGGCCCGGTCTACCTCGACCCGCCCAGCCTTGATTTGTGGCCCAAGATTGACTGGGCACCGGACTACAACAAAAGCAAAAAGGTCGATCTCAACACCCTGACCAAAGCCGAAGTGGCCAGCTGGAAGCCCGGCGACACGCTGCTGTTGAACGGCAAGATGCTGACCGGCCGCGATGCTGCGCACAAGCGCATCCAAGAGATGTTGGCCAAAGGCGAGCCGCTGCCGGTGGACTTCACCAACCGCATCATTTACTACGTCGGCCCGGTCGATCCGGTGGCGGGCGAAGCCGTCGGCCCGGCTGGCCCGACAACGGCCACGCGCATGGACGGCTTCACCGAAATGATGCTGGCGCAAACCGGCCTGATCGCCATGGTCGGCAAAGCCGAGCGCGGTCCTACCGCCATTGCCGCCATCCAAAAGCACCAATCGGCCTATTTGATGGCGGTGGGCGGCGCGGCTTACTTGGTCTCCAAAGCCATCAAGCACGCCAAAGTAGTCGGTTTTGCCGATTTGGGCATGGAAGCCATTTACGAATTTGACGTGGTCGATATGCCCGTCACCGTGGCGGTCGATGCCGGCGGTACCAGCGCGCACAACACCGGGCCAGCCGAATGGCAGCAGCGCATCGCCACCGGGGAATTCAAGGGGATTGAGGTGGCGGCGGGTTAATTCGCTGCGTCGCCGCCTTCATCAGGGCGCCACAAAAAAACCGCCGTAAGGCGGTTTTTTTGCTTCCCATTTTTAAATAATTATTTTAGGTTTATTTTTGCTATTGCATTTTGTGTAGAAAAATACAACACATCTTTATGGACAGCAATCCCTACAGGTCGATTAATAATTCCCGGCAAATCGCCATCAGAAAAACCGTGAACACCTGATTTTCCAACCAACGTACTCACTTTACCGGCGGGCGTAACTTTACGGATCACGCTGTGCTGTGGATCGGTAATATATATATTATTTTTCGCATCCACTGCCAAATTCGCATTCAGCAGTCCGTTGGCAATACTTTTTTTATTAGAAAATACAAAACGCGCTTCACTGCCATTACCATCAACCAAACCAGGGGCTGCAGCCGCCTGACCCGCTATGGTGGTAACTTCTCCAGAAGGTGTGATTTTTCGCAGGGTCGGTCCAGTAA
>JAGNUJ010000037.1:1715-13548 GCA_017987055.1 Giesbergeria sp. | reverse complement strand
GCCAACAAAGCCACGCTGGCGGTGATGCAGCCGGGGCGCACTTATGTGGCGCTTAACACCCACGGCGCGCCGACGGCGGCGTTTGTCACCAACCCCGATTGGCAGTTTCCGGGCGGCCAGTGCGAAAGCGCCATCGCTGCAGCCGTCGGTGCCGAGGGCTTGGGCAGTTTTGACGCCGAGCAAATCGCCATGCAAGCGCTGGGCGACAGCATTTACACCAACCCGCTGCTGCTGGGCTTTGCGTGGCAAAAGGGCAAGGTGCCGCTGTCACTGGCCGCGCTGCTGCGGGCGATGGAGCTCAACGGCGTGCAAGTGGCCAACAACCAAGCCGCGTTTGAATGGGGCCGGCGCTGCGCGCACGACTTGGCAGCGGTGCAGGCGCTGCTGCAACCAGTACAAGTGCAAGCCATCAACTTTGTCAAAAAACCGACGCTGGCCGACAGCGTGGCGCTGCGCGTCGATTACCTCACCCATTACCAAAACGCCGCCTACGCTGCTGACTACGTGGCCTTTGTCGAAAAGGTCAAAGCCGCCGAGGCCAAGCTGGGCGGCAACAGCACGCAACTGAGCGAAGCCGTGGCGCGCTATTTGTTCAAGCTGATGGCCTACAAGGACGAGTACGAAGTGGCGCGCCTGCACACCGATGCCGCCTTCACCGACACAATTGCCGCGATGTTTGAGGGCGATTACAAAATCGTTCACCACCTCGCGCCGCCGCTGGTGGCCAAGAAAAACGACAAGGGCGAGCTGATTAAGCAGTCGTTTGGCCCGTGGGTGCGCAGCGCTTTTGGCCTGCTGACCAAAATGAAGGGGCTGCGCGGCGGCGCTTTAGACATCTTCGGCAAAACCGCCGAGCGCCAAATGGAGCGCGCGTTGATTGCCGAGTACCGCGCCTGCATCGACGAGCTGCTGAGCGGCCTCACGCCCGAGCGCTTGGCACTGGCGGCGCGCATTGCGCGCATCCCCGAAGACATTCGCGGCTACGGCCATATCAAAGAGCGCCACTTACAGGCCGCGCGCGTGCAATGGGCGGATTTGATGGCGCAGTGGCGGGGACAAACGCCCTCAACAGCTACACTCTAACTCATCAAAATGATAGCTGCTAGCGCATGTATTTAAAGGCCTAGAGGCCAATTTTGCTTGTATTTTTGCTTACCACCAAGGTCGCCAAAGCCAAGAAACAATCGCTGCAGGGGTGCCGCATACAATCTTTGCCTTGCGTTCTGGCGCGCGCTGCGGCGCTCGCTGGGGCAGAAATTTTTTGTTAAACCTATTTTTTTGTTGGAGTTGCTCTGTGCTGATTTCTTCTGCTTTTGCCCAAACCGCTCCTGCTGCCGCAGCGGCTGGCGGCGACATGATGTCCACCCTCACCGGCATGTTGCCGCTGGTGTTGATGTTCTTGGTGCTGTACTTCGTGATGATTCGCCCGCAGATGAAGCGCCAAAAAGAGCACCGCGCCATGATTGACGCGCTGGCCAAGGGCGATGAAGTCGTCGCTGGCGGCGGCATCATGGGCCGGGTCTCGCGCATCACTGACCAATATGTGTATTTGGAAATCGCCACCGGCGTCGAGGTGCAATTGCAGCGCCAAGCCGTGGCCCAAGTGCTGCCCAAAGGCTCGCTGAAATAAGCGCCTGCGCCCGGTTTTACAGCGCGCCAACCGGCCCGCTGCGTTCTTTGTTTCTGAGGTAGACGCGCCCTATGAACCGTTATCCGGTCTGGAAGTACGCGATCATTGTGGTCGCGCTGTTGGTGGGGATTTTGTACACCCTGCCCAATTTTTTTGGTGAAGCGCCTGCCGTGCAGGTGTCCTCGGCCAAGGTTACCGTCAAGGTCGATGCTGCCGTGCTAGAGAGGGTGCGGGTCGCCCTGCACGAGGCCGGCGTCACGCCCGACATGATCGCTTTGGAAGGCACCTCGGTGCGGGCGCGTTTTGACACCCCCGACACCCAGCTCAAGGCCAAAGACGCCATCCAAAAAGCACTGGTGCCCGATGCGTCGGACCCGATGTACATCGTCGCGCTCAACTTGGTCTCGCGCTCGCCGGCTTGGCTGACCGCTATCAACGCTGCGCCCATGTATTTGGGCTTGGATTTGCGCGGCGGCGTTCACTTCATGCTGCAAGTCGATATGCAAGCGGCGCTGACCAAAAAGGCCGAGTCCTATGCCGGCGACATCCGCACGGTGCTGCGCGACAAAAACATTCGCCACGGCGGCATCAGCCGCAATGGCCAAAACATTGATATCCGAGTGCGCGACGAAGCAATGCAAACCGCTGCGCGCAACCTGATTGCTGACGAGTTCGCAGATCTGCAAACCACCAGCGTCGCCGATGGCAGCGAGTTCAAGCTGATCGCCACCATCAAGCCCGAGGCGCTGCGCCGCGTGCAAGACCAAGCGCTCAAGCAAAACATCACCACGCTGCACAACCGCATCAACGAGCTGGGCGTGGCCGAGCCGGTGATTCAGCAACAAGGCCTGGACCGCATCGTGGTGCAACTGCCCGGCGTGCAAGACACGGCCAAGGCCAAAGACATTTTGGGCCGCACCGCGACACTGGAAGTGCGCATGGTCGACGAGGGCACCGATGCCCGCGCCGCTGAAATGGGCGCCGGCCCGGTGCCGTTTGGCGACGAAAAATACCTCGACCGCAACGGTCAGGCCGTGATCGTCAAAAAGCAGGTCATCCTGACGGGTGAAAACTTGACCGACGCCCAACCCGGCTTTGACAGCCAGACACAAGAAGCCACTGTCAACCTGACGCTGGACGCCAAGGGCTCGCGCATCTTCAAAGACATCACGCGCGAGAACATTGGCAAGCGCATGGCCATTGTGCTGTTTGAAAAGGGCAAGGGCGAAGTGGTCACGGCTCCGGTGATTCGCTCGGAAATTGGTGGTGGCCGGGTGCAAATTTCGGGTCGCATGAGCTCGACCGAAGCCAATGACACCGCGCTGCTGCTGCGTGCTGGCTCGCTGGCTGCGCCGATGGAAATCATTGAGGAATACACCATTGGCCCGAGTCTGGGCGCTGACAACATTGAGCGCGGCATTGACAGCGTGGTCTGGGGCATGCTGGCTGTAGCGGCCTTTATGTGCATGTACTACATGCTGTTTGGCGTGTTCTCGACGATTGCGCTGGGCGTCAACGTGTTGATGCTGCTGTCGGTGCTGTCGATGCTGCAAGCAACGCTCACGCTGCCCGGCATTGCCGCGATGGCGCTGGCGATTGGTGTGGCGATTGACTCCAACGTGCTGATCAACGAGCGCATCCGCGAAGAGCTGCGCGAAGGCGCGTCACCGCAAATGGCGATCCACGCTGGCTACGAACGCGCTTGGGCGACGATTCTGGACTCAAACGTCACTACGCTGATTGTTGGTTTGGCCTTGCTGGCCTTTGGCTCTGGCCCGGTGCGCGGCTTTGCTGTGGTGCACTGCATTGGTATTTTGACCAGCATGTTCTCGGCGGTGTTTTTCTCGCGCGGACTGGTGAACCTGTGGTACGGCGGCAAGAAAAAGCTCAAGAGCGTGTCGATTGGCCAAATCTGGAAGCCAGATGCCGACACTAGCGCAACCACTGCTGTGACCAAGACCCTTTAAAGGAGGAAGACCATGGAATTCTTCCGCATCAAAAAAGACATCCCTTTCATGAAGCACGCGTTGGTTTTCAACGCGATCTCCTTCATTACCTTTGCGCTGGCGGTGTTCTTCCTGCTCACGCGCGGCCTGCACCTGTCGGTGGAATTTACTGGCGGCACGGTGATGGAGGTGGCCTACAGCCAGCCGGCAGAACTGGCCAAGGTACGCGAAACCGTCTCGGCGCTGGGCTACCCGGACGTGCAGGTGCAAAACTTTGGCACCTCGCGCGATGTGATGATTCGCCTGCCGGTGCAAAAGGGCGTGACCTCGGCACAGCAAAGCGAGCAAGTCATTGCTGCGCTGAAAGCCGCTGACCCTGACGCCATCATGCGCCGCACCGAATTTGTCGGCCCGCAAGTGGGCGAAGAGCTGGTGCATGGCGGCTTGATGGCGCTGGGCATGGTCGTCATCGGTATCGTGGTGTATTTAGCGATGCGCTTTGAGTGGAAGTTTGGCGTCGCCGCCATCATTGCCAACCTGCATGACGTGGTCATCATCTTGGGCTTTTTTGCCTTCTTCCAGTGGGAGTTTTCGCTCTCGGTGCTGGCTGCCGTGCTGGCGGTGCTGGGCTATTCGGTGAACGAATCGGTGGTGATTTTTGACCGTATCCGCGAAGCCTTTAGGCGCTATCGCAAGATGAATACAGCTGAGGTGATTGACCACGCCATCACCAGCACCATGAGCCGCACCATCATCACCCACGCCTCGACCGAGGCGATGGTGTTGTCGATGTTCTTCTTTGGCGGCCCTAGCCTGCACTACTTTGCGCTGGCGCTGACGGTGGGCATTTTGTTTGGCATTTACTCTTCGGTGTTTGTCGCCGCCTCGATTGCCATGTGGCTGGGCGTTAAGCGCGAAGACCTGATCAAAACCGTGGCCAAAGACGGCGACATCGTTGATTCTGACGATCCAAACGCTGGCGCAACCGTCTGATCGCTACGCTGGGCGCTTCTGCAGTTTCTGTACTTAATCCGTCCGTCTCTTATGCACCCATCTGCCCCAGCCCACAGCCCTTCTCCGTTGCAGCGCCACTTGGCCAGTGCGGTGCGCCAGCAGTTTGTCGAGGGGCTGTGCAGTGGCATGGCAGCGGTCAACAAAGCCATTCAAGACTTTTTGACTGAGCTGATGTCGCAAACCGGCACCCAGCGCGAAATGCAGGAGCGCCGCGATGCGTGGTCGCAATACCAAAAGCACCGCGCCGAATGGGTGCAGGGCTGCATCCAAGCGTTCAAAGCCGCGTTGGCACCACCGATCGCGATGGCGCATAAAAATACAGCACCGTCAGAGCTGGGGTTTTCGCTGCTCAGCGACGATGTGGTGGAAAACAAAATCATCGCCTCGCGCATCGCTTTGGTGGTGCTCGAGCAAGTCAGCAGCACTTTTGACGCACTGCGTTTGCGCGTTAAAGGATTGGAAGGCGAGCTGGGCAGCACCGATATTTTGCGGACTGAAGCCATCTGCTTGCTGTTAGTCGAGCAATGGATAGAAGTGGCGTTGACCCGCCAAGAGTTGCAATGGGTCACTGAGCCAGTGCAACGCAGCTTGGTCGAATTACTTCAGAGCTTGTACCAAAAATGCAGCGATTTTCTGGAGGCACAAGGTATCGCTGCGCAACAAGATTTACGCGTGCGCGTTCAGCGCCCGCCAGGCCCAATGACCGGAGCAGTGGCTGGCACCGCTGCCACCACCGGCATGGGCAGTTTGGTATCGCAAGCGCTGGAGCAATCGCAGGCCACCATGGCGTCTGTACGACACAACCCGATGGCACTAATGCCAGAGCGCGGTCAGTGGTCAGCGGTCAGCCAGTTCAGTGCATCCCCGCCCGTCTTTGCCTCGGCGTCAGGTCTGACGCCCTTGGCCCGCGCTCGCCAGCGCGCGCATGGTGTCATGGGTCAGCTGCGGCGTTTTCTGGTGCAACCCAACGCACTGGCTGGCAGCCATGACACCGGTATCGCAGCGGTAAGCAGCATGACAGGCGTACCAGCGCCCGCAGCGCCCGCCTCCAATGCGCTAGTACACGCCTTAGCCGCGCACCGGGTACAGGCCGAAACCTACTACAGCACGCTGGGCACATTTGTCGAAGACTACAGCCCAGCGGCAGTGGTGCAGTTGTCGGGTGTGGTGCGCGAGCGTTCTGAAAAATTCAAGCAAACCGCATCTACCGACAGCGAAAAAGCCATCATCGAAGTGGTGGCGCTGATGTTTCAAAGCATTCTTGCGGAAGACCACATCCCGCCAGCGGTGCGCGTGTGGTTTGCCCGCCTGCAAGTGCCAGTGCTGCGCGTGGCGCTGGCCGAGCCGGAGTTTTTCAGCAACCTCAACCACCCGGCGCGCCAACTTATTGACCGCATGGGCTCGTGCGTGCTGGGCTTTGATGCCACCACCATCAGCGGCGGAGCCCTAGAGGCTGAAATCCGCCGCGTGGTCCAAGTGATTGAGCAGTACCCAGAAACCGGTCGGCGCGTGTTCCAGTTGGTGCTCGATGAGTTTGAAAAATTCTTGGCGACGTTTTTGACCGAGAAAAAATCCACTTCGCAGCTAGTCAGCGTGGCCCAGCAAATTGAGCAGCGCGAAACGCTGGCGATCCAGTACACCATTGAGCTGCGCACCATGCTGAAAGACATGCCAGTGCGCGATGAAATCCGCGATTTTTTGTTCAAGTTCTGGGCCGAAGTGCTGGCCTTGTCGGCCGTGCGCGATGGTGCGCAGCACGCCGACACCGTCGTCTTCAAACGCACTGCAGCGGACTTGGTATGGGCAG
Organism: Giesbergeria sp.; assembly: GCA_017987055.1. Classification (GTDB taxonomy): domain Bacteria; phylum Pseudomonadota; class Gammaproteobacteria; order Burkholderiales; family Burkholderiaceae_C; genus Simplicispira. Next base: position 7,151 of record JAGNUJ010000037.1, on the reverse strand, counting down.
CCAGTGCCAAACCCAGTCGCAACGATCGCACGCAGGTGATTCAAGGCTTGCCAGCGCTGCTACAGCGCCTGCGCCAAGGCTTGGCCATGATTGGCATCTCTGGCGAGCCGCAAGATGCCCAGATCAAGATATTGACCGACACCTTGGCCGAGGCCTTTCTGTCCAAAACGGCTTCCATTCCCCAAGAGCACATCGAAGCCATGGCCAAGCGCTTAGAAAACTTGGAAGACTTCATTGACGACGAAGTGATGGGCGACTTTCCGCTGGACGCTGACAGCATCGAGATGATGCTGGGCATCGATGCCTCGTCCATCCACGTGATTGCCGACAACGATGCACCCATTGATGAGGCCATGTTGCAGTGGGCCAACGAGCTGGCACTGGGCACTTGGTTCACCATCGATCACAACGGCGCTAGCGCCCAAGTGCAATACGCTTGGCACAGCCAGCGCAAGCAGCTACACCTGTTTGCCGCCATCGACGGCAGCACCTATTTGCTGCAACTGCGCCGCTTGGGTGCCTATCTGCAAGCCGGCTTGCTGGTCGCGCAGGAAGAAGAAGGCCTGACCGTGCGCGCCACCCGCGACGCGCTGGCCAAGCTCGGTGCCAACCCCGAGCGCTTACGCGGCTAACCGCCCGGGCAGCAAAAAACCTCAGCCGCGCCCCAGCCGCTGAAACAAGCCACCCGGTAGGCGCGCGATGGCGCCGGCCAGCTCCAACTCCAATAGCTCGACTTGTAAATGGGCCGTCGCCATACCGGTGCGCGCTTGTAGGGCATCGAGTCCGGCGGGCTCGTAGCCCAAGGCTTTGAGCAACGGTGTCTCGGGGATATCCAAGCTTTGTTGCTCGGGGGCGGGCAGCGCAGATGATCGTGGGCGCTTGGCGCGGGCAGTCATTTTGCTGCGCGAACCAGTCAACAGCACCGGGCTGGACAGGCGCAATTCTTCCAACACGTCCTCTGCCGTTTCCACCAGCTTGGCTCCTTGGCGAATCAGCGTGTGGCAGCCGCGCGACTGTGGCGCGTGGATAGAGCCGGGAATGGCAAACACTTCACGCCCCTGTTCCGATGCCAAGCGGGCCGTGATCAGCGAGCCAGAGGCGGGCGCTGCCTCGACCACCAACGTGCCCTGCGACAAGCCAGCAATGATGCGATTGCGCTTGGGAAAGTTGCCCGGCAGCGGTGGCGTACCCAGCGGGTATTCGCTGACCAACAGACCGTGGGCGGCAATGCGGTGCGCCAAACTACGGTGGCTGCTGGGGTAGACCCTGTCTAGCCCAGTGCCGACGATAGCCAAGGTGGCTGGCGTGCTGTCGCTGTCTTGCGCATCCATCAACGCGCCTTCATGGGCGGCGGCGTCCACGCCCAACGCCAGCCCCGAGACAATCGTCAGTCCGCTAGCGCGCAGTGCCCGCGCAAACTGGCGGGCATTGCCCTCACCCTGCGCTGTGGGGTGGCGGCTGCCGACCATCGCCAAACAGGTGCCATGCGCAAATGGCTGCGCCCCCGGTGCCAAAAATCGCGCTGCACCGAGTAAATACAGCAAGGGCGGCGGGTCTTCAGTCTCCAGCAGTAGCGCAGGGTATTGCGCATCGCCCAGTGCCAACAAGGCGCGGGCTGGACCACCAGCTGGGGCGGCATGCAGCCATTGCCATGTCGTATCGAGCAGTGCCTCAAGCCCAGCAGGTGCTTGCAACAGCGCCTGCGCCTGCGCGCGGCTGACACACTGTTGCAGTGCCGCAGCGGTTTGCTGAAAAATCTGCTGCGGCAAACCAAACGTCTGCAACAAGCGCCGTGCTGTCGCATTGCCAACGCCGGGCGTGAGTGTCAGGCGCAGCCAAGCTGTCAGGTCATCGCGTTCCATGGGCAGCGGGCAAGTGCTGGTTTATTGCGGGTTGACCAGCCGGTCGCCGACGCGCACTGCGGTCAATACATCCAAAATCAGCGCATACGAGACACGCTCGAAGGTACGAAACACGATGGCCATGCCGTTGCTTTCGCTGGGTAGCTTGACCATCGGGCGCGTGGGGTCGGTGGTGTCTTTGATGCGCGCGCCTTGGGTCATCAGGCTGAGTACATCACCGGCCTGCATTCCGTCTTGCTCGCCCAAATTGATGGCGATGACTTGATTTTGTGCAGCGTTAACCACAGCGCCGCTGCCATAGATGGACACTACTCGTGCATCGACATCGATATTGGGCGCGTGCGGCGTGTAATTCATAAAGGCACGCGCCGGTTCGGGCAACAGGCGGTCGCCGGCGCGAATTTCTTCTTTGGCCGACATGATGTCCACTGTGGCGGGCACGTATTCCGAGACGATGCCGCCTTTGCCGTTGGCAGTTTCTTCGGTCGCCTCGCCACGGATCAATTCGGCCTTGCCGACGTACAGCGCCTCGTAGCCCAGCACCTCTTTGGTGAGCGGGTCTTTCAGTGGCACCGCTTGGCGCACGATGCGGTAGACGCGCGGCTCGCCCGGCTCGGCGCGCAGCGGATCGGTCGCTTCGCCCCGGGCGTAAGCGCGGTCGCCGGTGGTCATCAGCACGCGGTCGTCTACGGTGGCGATGATGCGCGGCGCTTGCTCCAAGGTGACGGCCTCGAGCACCAGCGGCTCCACCAAGAACGGCTCAATCAGGTGTGGCTTCAGCGTGGGCAGGGCCATGTCGCTGACGCTTTCGCTGCGGGTGCGCGGCGACAGGCGCACGGTTTCTAGCTCGCCCGGTGCGCGCTGGGCGCTGCCGCTGCGCAGGCGGGCAAAGCCGTCTTGGCGCTCTAAATACAGCGTTTGGCCGGGGTAAATCAAGTGGGGATTGGCAATAGCCTGCTTGTTCATTCCCCACAGCTGCGGCCAGCTCCACGGACGGCGCAAATAAACCCCAGCAATGCCCCACAGTGTGTCGCCGCGCTTGACCACGTAGTGGTCTGGGGCGTTGGGTGCCAGCTCGGCGACGGGAATGCCTTGCTCGGCCACGGGCTGGGCGGCGGCACGCTCACTGGCAGCAGCGGCTGTTTGTGCCCCAGCGGGCACCATGCCGGCGCACACAGCGGCCAACAAAGTCATAGCGCCCAAGGCGGTTCGCGTTGCAGCGCTCCAATGCGCTGGCGGATGGTTGGTGTAATGCATTGCTAAATCGCCCCTCACTGGCGCCGCAATATGCGCCGGAACTTCGGTGCATAGCGGCTAAATACATTTATTACAGAAATACGTCGAAAATCACCGGCGATTCTCAGCCCAAGCCCTTGATTGGGCAATGATTATTCGCCCACCGGGACGCACCCAGATAAAAGTGGCGAAAATAGCGACACCTTTTTTTGTCTAGCTATGGCCATTCTTCCCATTCTTTGTTATCCCGATAAGCGCCTGCACACCGTGGCGCGTCCTGTGCAAACGGTGGACGATCGCGTGCGCGCCATCGTTGCCGACATGCTCGCCACCATGTACGACGCCCAAGGCATTGGCTTGGCAGCAACGCAAGTCAACGTGCATGAGCGCATTGTGGTGATTGATGTCTCCGAAGAGCGCAACCAGCCGCTGGTCATCATCAACCCCGAAATCGTCTGGGCTAGCCCCGAAACCCAAGTCGGCGACGAAGGCTGCCTGTCAGTGCCCGGCATTTACGACGGCGTCGAGCGCTCTATTGCTGTCAATGTGCGCGCACTGGACGAGCACGGGCAGGCGCGCACCATCAAGGCCGAGGGCACGCTGGCCGTGTGTTTGCAGCACGAAATGGACCACCTGCTGGGCAAGGTGTTTGTCGAGTACCTGTCGCCCCTCAAGCGCAACCGCATCAAAACCAAAATGATCAAGCTCCAGCGCGAGGCCGCTGAGTGACAGCCATAAAGGTCATTTTTGCCGGCACGCCCGAATTTGCCCGCGTCGCGCTGCAGCATTTGCTCGACGCCGGCTTTTCGGTGCCGCTGGTGCTGACCCAGCCCGACCGCCCGGCCGGGCGCGGCATGAAGCTGCAAGCCTCGCCGGTCAAACAGTGCGCGCTGGAGCACGGCATTGCCGTCGCCCAACCGCGCAGCCTGCGCCTTGACGGCAAATACCCCGAAGATGCCGCCGCCGCCCGCGAAGCGCTGCTGCAAGCCGATGCCGACGCGATGGTGGTCGCCGCCTACGGGCTGATCCTGCCGCAGTGGGTGCTGGATGTGCCGCGCTACGGCTGCCTGAACATCCACGCCAGCCTGCTGCCGCGCTGGCGCGGTGCCGCCCCCATCCACCGCGCGATTGAGGCCGGCGACGCCACCACCGGCGTGACCATCATGCAAATGGATGCCGGACTGGACACCGGCGACATGCTGCTGACGCACAGCTTGGACATCGCCGACACCGACACCACCGCCAGCCTGCACGATCGCTTGGCCGCGCTGGGCGGCCCGATGGTGGCCGAGGCGCTGCAGCAAGCCGCCCAAGGCACGCGCCAGCCGGTAGCGCAGCCAACCGAGGGCATCACCTATGCCCACAAAATCGAGAAAGCCGAAAGCAACATCGATTGGTCGCTGCCGGCCGCCACCATTGGCCAGCGCATTCGGGCGTTTGACCCGTTCCCCGGCGCCAGCACCACGCTGGGCAGGGAGGTGATTAAGCTGTGGAACTATGAAATTGATAGCTGTCAGCGCACGGATTTAAAGGGCTGCGGTCACATTTTGTCTATAAATGACGCTGGAATCACCGTGGCTTGCGGCAACAACAGCGCTTTGCGCTTGACGGTGCTGCAACGCGCTGGCGGCAAGCGCTTGGCCGCCGCCGATTTTCTGCGCGGCTTTGAGCTGGCACCGGGCAGCGTGCTGGGCGCTTGATTGTTGACAACACTGCGCGCTGCGCTGCGCAATCCCCACTATCGCCAAGGCGTCTCCGACATGATCGGCGCTGGCTTGGGCATGGGCGCTTGGGGGCTGGTGACCGGCGTGGCGATGGTCAAGGGCGGCATGTCGGTGCCGCTGGCGCTGGTGATGTCGCTGCTGGTGTACGCCGGCAGCGCGCAGTTGGCAGTGATTCCGCTGCTGGCCGTCGGCGGGCCGCTGTGGGTGGTGTGGCTGACGGCCGCCTGCGTGAATTTGCGCTTTGTGATTTTCAGCAGCATGTGGCGCAGCTACTTTCAGCACCTGCCGCTGCGCCAGCGCCTGACGCTGGGCTACTTCAGCGGCGACGTCATCTTTGTCGCCTTCATGAAGCGCTACCCCAAACCGATTCCCGAGCCGAACCAAGTGCCCTACTTTTGGGGTGCCGCCAGCGTCAATTGGCTGGCATGGCAAGTGCCCTCGGTCACCGGCATCTTGCTGGCCAACGAGATTCCGCTGTCGTGGGGCTTGGGCTTTGCCGGCGTGCTGGCGCTGCTGGGCGTGCTGCTGTCGCTGATTTTTGACCGCGCCACGTCGATTGCCATGCTGGTGGCCGCCAGCGTCGCCATTGCGGCGTTTGCACTGCCGCTCAAGCT
>JAGNUJ010000037.1:0-1615 GCA_017987055.1 Giesbergeria sp. | reverse complement strand
CTTTTTTCATGCTGCCCGAGCGCGAAATCCCGATGCCCGACTGGCTGCGCCGTGGCCTGAAATACGCGCCACTGGCTGCGCTCACTGCGGTGATTGCGCCAGAAATTTTGATGGTGCAAGGCCAGCTGATCGACACGCTGCAAGACGCACGCCTGCCAGCCACCGTGTGCGCCACGGCTTATTTTTTCTGGCAGCGCAGCATTTTGGGCACCATCTTGGTCGGCATGGCGGTGTATTTGCCGCTGCACATGGCGCTGGGCTGGTGAGCTGCGCATAATTTATGGTGTTTTAGGCCTCTAGCCCTTTAAATACCTGCGCTAGCAGCTATTGTTTTTGATTAGCTGTCTGGGCAACTCCACATCTGGCCTGCCTACAATGGCGACCCTGCCCATCCACGATTTTCCAGAGCCTGTTTGCTATGAATATTCTTCGCTTTTCCGATCTGTGTGCCCAAGACAAAGTCCGTGGCCAGCGGGTGTTTATCCGCGCCGACCTGAACGTGCCGCTCGACGCCAGCGGCCAGATTACGGAGGACACCCGCATCCGCGCCTCGCTGGAGTGCATCCGCATGGCGCTGGACGCGGGCGCGGCGGTGATGGTCACCAGCCACCTCGGGCGCCCCACCGAAGGCGCGTTCAAACCCGAAGATTCGCTGGCCGTCGTCGCGGCGCGCCTGTCAGAGTTGCTGGGCTGCGCGGTGCCATTGCGTGCCGACTGGCTCGGCGGCGTCGAGGTGCAGCCCGGCCAAGTGGTGCTGCTGGAGAACTGCCGCGTCAACGTCGGCGAAAAGAAAAACACCGAAGCGCTGGCACGCCAGTTGGCAGCGCTGTGCGATATTTTTGTCAACGACGCCTTTGGCACCGCCCACCGCGCCGAAGGCACCACCTACGGCATTGCGCAATACGCACCGATTGCCTGCGCTGGCCCGCTGTTGTCGGCGGAAATCGATGCTATCGCCCAAGCCTTGGCCAACCCCAAGCGCCCGCTGACGGCCATCGTTGCTGGCTCCAAGGTGTCGACCAAGCTGACGATTTTGAAAAGTTTGGCCGACAAGGTCGATCGGCTGATTGTGGGTGGCGGCATTGCCAACACCTTCATGCTGGCCGCTGGCCTGCCAATTGGCAAAAGCCTGTGCGAGCCAGATTTGCTGGAAGAAGCGCGCGCCGTGATCGACGCCATGAAAGCACGCGGCGCTGAGGTGCCGATTCCCACCGACGTGGTCACCGCCAAAACCTTTGCCGCCGATGCACCGGCCACAGTCAAAGCCGCCAATGCGGTCGAAGCCGATGATTTGATTTTGGATATTGGCCCCGATACTGCGCACGCTTTGGCGCAGCAATTAATCACCGCCGGCACCATTGTCTGGAATGGCCCGGTCGGGGTATTTGAATTTGCGGCGTTTGAAAATGGCACGCGCACGGTTGCCCATGCGATTGCCCAGTCCAGCGCCTTCAGTATTGCCGGCGGCGGCGACACGCTGGCGGCGATTGCCAAATACGGTATTGAAAAGCAGATCGGTTATATCTCGACCGGCGGCGGCGCATTTTTGGAAATGCTCGAAGGCAAAACCTTACCTGCCGTTGACATATTGCAACAACGCGCCACCACCAGCGCG
>JAGNUJ010000131.1 GCA_017987055.1 Giesbergeria sp. | reverse complement strand
ACTTGTCGGTCACGTCCTTGCCCAAGCCCTCTTTGCGAAAGGTGCTGCCGGGAATGTCCAGCCGCTCGGTGCGCACAAAGGTTTTGCCGTCGGCCTCGAAATACTGCAGCTCAAAGCTGGCCATTTCGACGTCGTGGATCTTGCCCAAGTTGTGGTTCAGCCGCGTCACTTCCAGCCACTGCGCATCGGGCGTCACCATGCGCCAGCTGGCCAAGTTGTCCAGCGCGGTGCCCCACAGCACGGCTTTTTTGCCGCCGGCGTTCATGGCGACGTTGCCGCCGACGCACGAGGCCTCGGCGCTGGTCGGATCGACGGCAAACACATAACCGGCGCGCTCGGCGGCGTCGGCGACGCGCTGCGTCACCACGCCCGCTTCGGTCCAGACGGTGGCGACTTCGGCTGCGACGCCCGGCAGGCGGCGCATTTCCACCTCGGTCATGGTTTCGAGCTTTTCGGTGTTGATGACCGCGCTGCGCCAGCTCAAAGGAATCGCGCCGCCGGTGTAGCCGGTGCCGCCGCCGCGCGGAATGATGGTCAAGCCCAAATCAATGCAGCCTTTGACCAAACCGGCCATCTCGGCCTCGGTGTCGGGGGTCAGCACGACAAACGGGTATTCAACGCGCCAGTCGGTGGCGTCGGTCACGTGGCTGACGCGCGAGAGGCCGTCAAACTTGATGTTGTCTTTGGCGGTGCAGCGGCGTAGCAGGCGCTCAATGTCGCGGCGCAGGGTGGCCGCGTGTACCAAAGTGGCGTCGAATTCAGCGACGGCGCGGTGCGCGGCCTGCACCAGCTCGCCAACCAAGCGGTCGCGCTCGGCGTCTTGCGCCGGGGTGCGGCGTTTTTCGACTTCCGACAGGCGGTGGCGCAGCGCGTCCACCAGTTGTTTGCGCCGCTCGGGGTTGTCGAGCAAGTCATCTTGCAGATAGGGGTTGCGCTGCACTACCCAAATATCGCCCAGCACTTCATACAGCATCCGCGCCGAGCGGCCGGTGCGCCGCTCGCTGCGCAAGCGGCCCAGCACGTCCCACGCGGGCATGCCCAGCAAGCGGATGACGATCTCGCGGTCGGAGAACGAGGTGTAGTTGTAAGGGATTTCGCGCAAACGGGCGGGCTCGGCAGCCTGCGCCTGCAGGGCGGCCAATGCAATCGGAACATTCATGGGGGTGCCTGGTGCGGGCGCCACGCGCCCAAAAGCCTTGGGGCGGTGATTTTAAGACAGGGGGCGCGCCTCAGCCGTCCCCCGCTGCGATGCCCCGGCGCTAACTCAGAACAGCACGCGGCTGCGGATGGTGCCGCTCACCTGCGCCAGCTTTTCCAGCGCCACGTCAGACGAGGCGGCGTCCATGTCGATGACGACGTAGCCGACGGCTTCGTTGGTTTGCAGGTACTGGGCGGCGATGTTGACGTGGTTGTCGGCCAAGATGCGGTTGATTTCGGACATCACGCCGGGCACGTTGCGGTGGATGTGCAGCAGGCGGTGCTTGCCGGTGTGCGCTGGCAGCGCCACGGCCGGGAAGTTGACCGACGAGGTCGAGGTGCCGTTGTCGCTGTACTTGATCAGCTTCTCGGCCACTTCAAAGCCAATGTTGGCCTGCGCCTCGATGGTCGAGCCGCCAATGTGCGGCGTCAAAATGACGTTGTCCAAACCGCGCAGCGGCGAGATGAATTCGTCTTTATTCGTGCGCGGCTCCACCGGAAACACGTCGATGGCGGCGCCCAGCAGCTTTTTGTCGCGCAGCGCTTGGGCCAGTGGCTCAATCTCCACCACCGTGCCACGGGCGGCGTTGATCAAAATGCCGCCCGGCTTCATCGCGGCGATCTCAAAAGCGCCGATCATCCACTGCGTCGATGGCAACTCGGGCACGTGCAGGCTGACGATGTCGCTTTGGCCCAGCAAGTCGTGCAGCGAGGCCACTTGGCGCGCATTGCCCAGCGGCAGTTTGCTGACCACGTCGTAAAACGCCACCTGCATGCCCAGCCCTTCAGCCAGCACCGACAGCTGGGTGCCAATTGAGCCGTAGCCGACGATGCCCAGCGTTTTGCCGCGAATCTCATAAGCGTTGTCGGCCGACTTGAGCCAGCCACCGCGGTGGGCGACGGCGTTTTTCTCGGGGATGCCGCGCAGCAGCAAGATCGCCTCGGCCAGCACCAGCTCCGCCACCGAGCGGGTGTTGGAGTACGGCGCGTTGAACACGGCAATGCCGCGCTCGCGGGCGGCGTTCAAATCGACTTGGTTGGTGCCAATGCAAAAGCACCCCACGGCGACCAGCTTGGGCGCGTGGGCAAACACCTCGGCGGTCAGTTGGGTGCGCGAGCGGATGCCGACAAAATGCACGTCGGCGATTTTTTGCTTCAGCTCCTCTTCCGGCAAAGCGCCGGCGATAGCTTCAATCTGGGTGTAGCCCGCAGCGCGCAAGGCATCCAAAGCGGAAGGGTGAACGCCCTCGAGCAACAAAAATTTGATCTTGCTTTTGTCCAGTGAAGTCGTCGGCATAAAAAGTCCCGTATTGAAAAAATGTGGCAAAGATGGCCGCAAGCATGGTGCAACGCACAAAACCTTGTCGGCTATGGTGCAATAAATGCTGCTTGTAGTGGATAAATTTTAGATAAAAACAGCCGCTAGCCCTTTAAATACGTGCGCTAGCAGCTATTAATTTAATTGTTGGCTTGCATTACCGGTGCAGCAGCTGGCGCACGCCAGCACGATGCGTATACAGGTGCCGCCTTGGTGGCTGTTGCGCAGCAGCTGCAACTGGCAATCGGCCAGTTGGGCGCGTGCCAACATGCTGGTCAGCCCTTGGCCTGCAGTGCCTTGTCCAGGGGCGCTGGGCAGGCCAATGCCGTTGTCGGTGACTTCTAGGTGCCAAGCTTGTTCGTGCGGCAGATGTGCCAGTCGAATGTGTACCCGCGTGGCACCGGAGTGCTGCAGCATGTTGCTTAGTGCCTCTTGGACGATGTGCGCTAGATGTGCCGCTTGATCGCCGCTGGGCAGGTGCTCATGGGGAGTGCAGTCCACCTCCCATGCCAGCACGATGCCCCGGTGTTGGAGCACGGGTTGTATGCGGTGGCGCAGCCGCGCCAAGCGATCGGGCAAGGATTCGTCGCTGCTGTCCATTGAATCGACCACCAGGCGCAAGTCCAGCAAACACTGCTCTAGTGCCGACAGAGCCAATTTTTGGCTTGGCGTGGCCGGGTCTAGCAGCGCTATCGCGCTGACCAGTTGTGAGCCCACCTGATCGTGCAAATCGCGTGCAATGCGCTGGCGCTCAGCTTGCAGTACGGGATGGGGGCGCTGGCCGCTGCGCGTGCGCCACTGCAAAGCCCGGGGCAGGTGCATCCACAAGAGCACGCCCAGCGCTGCAAGCAGCGCGGTATGGGCCGCTGCCAAGTACGACATACCAGCGGGGGCATAGGCACGGCACTGCCAGACAAGCGGCACGCTCAGCAGGCACAGCAGGCTCCAAATGACCACGCTGGCCAGCGCAAAACGGGGGGGATGGGTGCGAAACATGTTGAAAATGCGCAGCAAGCGCTGCCACGGCGTTAAAAAAGCCCACGAAGCGAGGCAAAGCGCACCGCCTGTGCTCGGGTGCGCACCTGCAGCTTGCGGTAGATGTTTCGGATATGGGTGTTGACCGTCATGCAGCTGATTAGCAAACGGACGCCAATTTCAGCGCTGGTGTAGCCGCTGGCCACCATGCGCAGCACTTCTTTTTCGCGGCTAGAGAGGCGCTCCATCTCGTCGGGTCGGCTGCGTTTGGCAGCTTGGCTATTGGATTTGTCAAAACGCTGCAAAAGGCGCCGGGCCAGCAAGGGCGTGATGGATGCGCCGCCATTGGCCACCTGCAGCACCGCCTGTGCATAGTTGCCAAACCAAGAGTTTTTGACCCAAAACCCTACCGCGCCCAGCTCAAAGGCGCGCAGCACGTTGGCGTCGTTTTCCATGATGGAGATGACGACAGCTTCTGCCGAGGGGTGTGCAGATTTCATGCAGTCGATCAGCCCTAAGCCATCACCGTCACCCAAGTTCAAATCCACCAGCATCACATCAAAATCGTACTGCTTGATGGCTTTGCGGCCTTCTTTCATGCTGGCGGCTTGGGCGACCAGTAGGGTGCGCGGGTCGGCCATCAGGTCTTGCGCGATGACTCTGCGGACATGCTCGTTGTCGTCTACCAACAAAACGCGCACTGGGCGCTCAGGCTGGCCTGTCAAAAATTCAGGCCACACCGCAGGCGGCTGGGCATAGGAGTCAAAGTGACCGTCACCGGTCGGGCGTGTGGGATCCTCTGGGAAAAACTCAACTCTCTCAGGTATGACCATGCAACCTCCATTAGTGCCGAATTACAGAGCCTCCAGAGGCATGCGGCACACATGCACGATGGGCAATTGACTGTTCTGGCTGCCACACTAAAAGAAACGGACGCAAACATCCATACGATTCGGTGGCACTTTGCAAGCGTTGCAATGCTTACCAAATAACACTACCGCGCAATCAGTAGCGCTGCTAGCAGCGATAAGCCCTTCTTTCTCCCCTTTGCGCTCTGTCATATCGAGCCCTGCACCTGC
>JAGNUJ010000130.1 GCA_017987055.1 Giesbergeria sp. | reverse complement strand
CAAAGTGGCTGTGCTGCACGACAAGCAGTCGTATGGCCAAGGCATTGCCTCTTCAGTGCGCGATGACCTGAAAAAAGCCGGCATCACCGTCGCGCTGTTTGAAGGCGTCAACGCTGGCGACAGCGACTACTCAGCCGTCATCACCAAGCTCAAAAGCGCGGGCATCGACTTTGTTTACTACGGTGGCTACCACCCCGAAATGGGTCTGCTGCTGCGCCAAGCGGCCGAGCAAGGTCTCAAGACCCGCTTCATGGGTCCTGAGGGCGTGGGCAACCCCGAAGTCAACGCCATTGCCGGCCCTGCGGTCGAAGGCATGTTGCTGACCCTGCCAGCCGACTTTGCCGCCAACCCCAAAAACGCCGCCATCGTCAAAGCCTTCAAAGACAATAAGCGCGACCCGTCGGGCGCGTTCCAACTGTCGTCGTTTGCTGCCGCGCAAGTGCTGCTCGATAGCATCAAGGCCGTGGGTGACAACCCCGCCAAGGTGGCTGACCACCTGCATAAAACCAGCTTTGACACCGCCATTGGCACCATCGGCTGGGATAAAAAGGGCGACCTGAAGTCGTTTGACTTCCAGATCTTCCAGTGGCACAAGGACGGCACCAAGTCCATCGCTAACAAGTAAACCAGCCCCATTTGGGTTGCAAGGCATGGCACTGCACTAGCGGTGGCCATGCCTTCTTGTTTCAAAAGCCCTCACAGCTTCTCCCCTTTCATCCACCCTCATTCGGATAAACCCAATGCCTGAATTTTTGCCGCAGCTGATACAGCAGCTATTCAACGGCCTCTCGCTGGGTGCGATCTATGCGCTGATTGCCATTGGCTACACGATGGTCTACGGCATCATCGGCATGATCAACTTCGCGCACGGCGAGATTTACATGATCGGCGCCTACGTCGGTTTGGTCACCCTCTCAGCCATTGGCACGCAAAGCGGCCTGCCGGTCTACGTCATCATGGGCTTGATGCTGCTGGTGGCCGTGGTCATCACCGGCGTTTATGGTTTTGTCGTCGAGCAAGTGGCCTACAAACCGGTGCGCCACGGCCCCCGTTTGGTGGCGCTGATCTCGGCCATCGGTATGTCCATCTTTTTGCAAAACTGGGTGGCTTTGGGCCAAGGTGCGCGCGATATGGCCGTGCCGTCGCTGCTGCCCGGCGCGCTGCGTTTTGGCTCAGACAGTGCGTTTGAAATCTACATTCCTTACACCCGCGTGATGATCATCGTCGTCGCCGTCGCGCTGATGATTGCGCTGACGGTGTACATCAAACACTCGCGCATGGGCCGGGCCTCGCGCGCTTGCTCGCAAGACATGCATATGGCCAATTTGCTGGGCATCGACACCAACCGCGTCATTTCCTTCACCTTCATCTTGGGCGCGATGCTGGCCGCTGTCGGTGGTGTGTTGATTGCGCTGGCTGTGGGCAAACTCAACCCGTTCATTGGCTTTTTGGTCGGCATCAAAGCCTTTACGGCAGCGGTGCTGGGCGGTATTGGCAGCATTCCCGGTGCCATGCTGGGCGGCATTTTGCTCGGCGTGGCCGAAACTTTTGCCGCTGCTTACATCTCGTCTGAATACAAAGACATCGTCGCCTTTGGCCTGCTGGTGCTGATTTTGTTGTTCCGCCCGACCGGTCTGCTGGGCAAGCCTGAAGTGGAGAAGGTCTGATGCTGCGCCAAACCATTCGCCACGCTCTCATCTCCACCGTGCTGACGGCGCTGGTGGTGATTCCTATCTTCAGCCTGCACCTAGAGCGCTCGGGCATTCGCACCATCATCGCGCCTGAATGGAGCACGGTGCTGTGGGCCTGCTCGCTGGTGTTTATCGTGCAAATGCTGCGCCCGTGGCTGGGCAAGCTAATGCCGCGCCTGCCGTGGCCGCAACTGCCCGCCGCCACTGGCCGCCAGCGCCAAGTGCTGATGCTGGTCGCGCTGATGGTTGCCATCAGCTGGCCGTTCTTTGCCGGCCGCAATGCGGTCGATATCGCCACGCTGGCCATGATTTACGTGATGCTCGGCCTCGGACTGAACATCGTCGTTGGCTTTGCCGGATTGCTGGATTTGGGTTTTGTCGGCTTCTACGCCGTCGGCGCTTACACCTACGGCCTGCTGTTTCACTGGCTGGGCTGGAGTTTTTGGGAGGCGCTGCCACTGGCCGGCGCGTTTGCCGCGCTGTTTGGCTTTGTGCTGGGCTTTCCGGTGCTGCGGCTGCGCGGTGACTATCTGGCCATCGTCACGCTGGGCTTTGGCGAAATCATCCGCCTGCTGCTGGTCAACCTGACCGACTGGACGGGCGGGCCGGACGGCATCTCCGGCATTCCCAAGCCGACGCTGTTTGGCTTTGAGCTGACGCGCAGCGCCAGCACCGAAGGCGCGCAAACCTTGCACCAAGTGCTGGGCATGGAATTCAACTCGCTGCACATGGTGATTTTTCTCTACCTGATGGCGCTGGCGCTGGCGGTGCTCACTTTGGTGATTTCTAACCGCCTGATTCGTATGCCAATTGGCCGCGCGTGGGAAGCACTGCGCGAGGACGAAATCGCCTGCCGCTCCCTCGGCCTGAACCCGATGGCGATCAAGCTGTCGGCGTTTACGCTGGGCGCGATGTTTGCGGGGCTGGGCGGCGCATTTTTTGCCGCCCGCCAAGGCATCGTCAACCCCGAGTCGTTCACCTTCATCGAGTCGGCGCTGATTTTGGCCATCGTGGTGCTGGGCGGCATGGGCTCGCAACTGGGCGTGATCGTTGCCGCGATCTTGATTACCGTGCTGCCCGAGCTGGCGCGCGAGTTCTCTGAATACCGGATGCTGATTTTTGGTTTGGTGATGATTTTGATGATGGTCTGGCGACCGCAAGGCCTGCTGCCGATGCAGCGCCACCATGTGGAGGTCAAGCCATGAGCGCCACCAACAAAACCCCTCTGCTTGAAATAGACGCGCTGTGTATGCGCTTTGGCGGTTTGTTGGCGGTCGATAACGTCGCCTTCACGCTGCAAGAGGGCGAAATCTTCGCCATCATCGGCCCCAACGGCGCGGGTAAAACCACGGTGTTTAACTGCATCAGCGGCTTTTACCGCCCCAGCAGCGGCCGCATTGCGCTGGAAGGCAAAGACATTGCCGGCCTCGGTAGCCACACCGTCGCCACGCACGGGCTGGTGAGAACCTTCCAAAACGTGCGCCTGTTCAAAAACATGACCGCGCTGGAGAACCTGCTGGTCGCCCAGCACCGCCACCTGCGCACCTCGCTGCTGGCCGGCCTGTTCAAAACCCGCGCTTACCGCGCGTCTGAGCAAGAGGCGATGGAGAACGCGCTGCGCTGGCTGGACTACATGGGACTGCGCGAGTTCGCTAACCGAGCGGCGGGCAACTTGGCCTATGGCCACCAGCGCCGCTTAGAAATCGCCCGCTGCATGATTACCCGCCCGCGCCTGCTGATGCTCGACGAGCCGGCCGCCGGCCTGAACCCGCAAGAAAAGTTGGAGCTGCAAGGCCTGATCCAGCGCCTGCGCCAAGAGCACCAAGTCACGGTGCTGCTGATTGAGCACGACATGAGCTTGGTGATGGGCGTATCAGAGCGCATTTTGGTGATGGAGTACGGCAAGCCGATTGCGCTGGGCACGCCCGACGCCATCCGTAGCGACGAGCGCGTCATCAAAGCCTATTTGGGAGACGAGTAAATGTCAGCAGCACAAGTGACGCAAACAACGCAGCCGATGTTGGAGCTGCGCCAAATCACTACCAACTACGGTGCCATCCGCGCGCTCAACGAGGTCAGCCTCAAGGTCAACCAAGGCGAAATCGTCTCGCTGATTGGTGCCAACGGCGCGGGCAAAACCACCCTGCTGATGACGGTGTGCGGCAACCCGCGCGCCAGCAGCGGCTCGGTGTGGTTTGAGGGCGAGAACATCACCAACTTGGCCTCGCACCTGATCATGCGCAAAGGCATCGCCATCTCGCCCGAAGGCCGGCGCGTTTTTCCCGACCTCACGGTGGCCGAGAACCTGAAGATGGGCGGTTTTTTTCTGGAAAACGCCGAGATCGAGTCGGGCATGGAACATGTCTTTGGCCTGTTCCCGCGCCTGCGCGAGCGCGCCAGCCAGCGCTCAGGGTTGATGTCCGGCGGCGAGCAGCAAATGCTGGCCATTGGCCGCGCCTTGATGAGCAAACCGCGCCTGCTGCTGCTCGACGAGCCGACGCTGGGCTTGGCACCTTTGATCATTGCGCAGATTTTCGAGATTATCCAAACCATCCGCAGCGAAGGCGTAACGGTGTTTTTGGTTGAACAAAACGCCAACAAAGCGCTGGCGATTGCTGACCGGGGCTACGTGCTGGAAAACGGCCGCGTGGTGCTGGAAGACAGTGGTGCCAACTTGCTGGTCAACCCCGATGTGCGCAAGGCGTACTTGGGCGCTTAAACCGTGGCGCAGCAACAAGGCCGCGTGGTGCGCTGGGAGGCTGAGCGCGGTTTCGGTTTTATTCTGAGCGCCAGCACGCAAGAGAAGGTGTTTTTCCATATACGCGACTTTCGCGGCGCGCCCGAGCCGCTCTTGCACATGCAGGTCGCGTACGAGGAAATCCACGTCGGCGGCAAAGGCCGGCGCGCGGTGGCGGTGCGGCC
>JAGNUJ010000129.1 GCA_017987055.1 Giesbergeria sp. | reverse complement strand
GAGCCGCGCGGCTCGGTTTTGACGGCTTTGAGCTCGACTTTGATTTCGTGCGGAAAGCGTTTGGCGTAGTCGTCGTAGGCGGTTTGCGCCCAGTCCGGCACGCGCTGGCCCACCGCCACGATCCACAAACGCATAACCAGCGCCGTTTAAGAGGCTTTGCGCGGCGCAGCGGTTTTGCGCGCGGCGGGCTTGGCGGCAGCGGTTTTGGCACCGGCTTTTTTAGCTGGCACTTTTTCAGCGCGTGGCTTGACAACGACGGTTTTGATCGGCGTTTTGGCAGCAGCAGTGGTGCTGGCGGTTGTCTTGCGCGCTGCGGGCTTTTTCACTGCGGGTGCGGCGCTGGACTCGGCAGCTGCGGCGGCGCGGCTGGTGGTCTTGCGGGGGGTGGTTTTGGCAGCGGCTTTTTTGGCGGCTGGCTTTTTGGCGGCGGTCACATCCGACAGGCCAGCGGCTTGGGCTTGGGCTTCGGCCTCAGCTTTGGCGGCGCGGCGGGCGGCGGTTTTCACCGGCACTTTGGCTTCACCGGGCGCAGCAGGCTTGGGCGCGCCGATTTTCATGCGCACCGGCGTATCGCCCCACAGCTCTTCCAAGCGGTAGTACTGGCGAATGGTGGGCTGCATGATGTGCGCCACGGCGGCGCCGCAATCGACAATGATCCACTCGCCGTTTTCTTCGCCTTCCATGCGCGGCTTGGGAAAGCCGGCATCGCGCACCTTGTCGCGCACGCTGGCGGCGATGGCTTTGGTTTGGCGGTTGGAGGTACCTGAGGCGACGATGATGCGCTCAAACAGCGGCGAGAGGTGCTCGGTGTCAAAGACTTGGATGTCTTGGGCTTTGACGTCCTCCATGCCATCGACGATGGCGCGCTGGAGTTTAGAGACGTCTTTTTTAGCGGCGGATTCCGTTTTGGAGGTGGTGGTCATCAGGCTGTGTTTTGGGAGGTAAATGGGGGTGTTTTGGGCTTCTAGCGCACTAAATACGTGCGCTTATAGCTATTGAAATTATAGCTTTTGACGACCCGGCGTCAGTGGGCGCATTGTGGCAGCCATCGCCGGGGTGAGCGGTTTAAACCGTTGGCTGCGCACGGTTACGCTTCCATCCGATCGCGGCCATTGGCTTTTGCCCGCAGCAGCGCCTCATCGGCGCGCTTGAGTGTGTCTGAAAAGCGCTCGCCGGGGCGGTAAACGCTCAAACCCAAACTGGCCGTGATGCGCTCCTCCATAAAGTCAAAGCGCGTGGCTTTGATTTCGTCGCAGACGCGCTGCGCAATCCGCAGCGCAAACTCTATCGACGTTTCGGGCAGCAAGATCAAAAACTCTTCCCCGCCCCAGCGGCCACACACGTCGTATTCGCGCAGCGCGCGGGTGATGGCTTGGGCGATGGCGCACAAGGCGGTATCGCCCGCTTCGTGGCCAAAACGGTCGTTGATGGTTTTGAACCAATCGACATCCAAAATCCCCAGCGTGAACGGCGCCTGTTTGCGGTTGGCACGCTCGCTCTCTTGCGCGAGGCGATCCATCAAAAAACGGCGGTTGCCCAAGCCAGTCAACGAGTCTTGTAGCGAGGCTTGTTTCAGCGTCTCGCTCAGCTCGCGCAGGCTGTTTTGGTAGCGGTCAGAAATGCGCGCCAATTTTTCGAGGCGGTGCAATTGACGCTCATATTGGTTTTCCAGCGTTTCGTGGTGGCGGCGCGAGAGTGTTTGGTAGCCGTCAGAAATCCGAATCAAGCGGCGCAGCTGCGCCTGGTGCACCTGATTGCAGGCCAGCAAATGGGCTAGCGGCTCGCGCAGCGGGTTGCTTTGGTGCGCCGGGTCGGCCAGCAGCGCCTCAATTTGGCAGCTCAGCTCGGCCTCGGTATCCGCCAGCAGTACGGGCTTGGGCGGCTTTAGTGGTTTAGGCATCTGCCGCAATCACAAACGGAAAGCTGCAATCCTCTTTGAACTCGTCCGCCAAGCCCATCACCCGCTCGTTGCGCGGGTCGTAGTACCAATTGACGCTGACTTGGCGACCCTGTGTGTGTACATCTTCGAGCAGGTCAAAAATATCCATCATGGCTTTGACTGAGCTGGTGTTCATGTACACCAGCCGCAGCTCTAGCCGCAGCGGAAGTTGCGTTTCTTTTAACAAACGCTCCAGCCATTCGATGATGGGGCCAAAGAACTCAAAGGAGTTCTCGGGGTAAGAGTCGCCCTGCATACGCAGCAAACCCAGCGCCCCATTGCCCTCAACGCTGGGGGTGGACTGGCTGCCTGAGATGCTGATGTTGTCAGCGTTATTAGCGTTTTGGGTGTGGTTGATGTCGCTCATGGCAGGCTTAGCAAGGTATTTTTTGAATCACGGCGCGCACACTGAAAAATGAGCGACCATCGCCCACCTCGGTCAGCGTCGCGCTCAGGGGTTGCACCGATTTGCGGGCAATGTCAATCAGTCCCAAGCCGGCACCACTGGCGGCGGTCTCGTCGCGCGGCAGGCGCAGCTGGGTTTTGTAAGCGGCTTTGAGCTGGGATTTGTCCATGCTGGCGAGGGTGTTGACATGCGCCATCAGCGCTTGGCCATCGGCGTGCTCGACCAAATTGCCAGCTTGCACCACGTAATGCTGCTCATCGTCACGCGCCACCACCACGGTGGCCGAGCTGTCTGCTTCGTCGTAGTGGTGCGCCAGCGCGTAGTGGCGGATGTTTTGCGTCATCTCGATATAGACCGCAAACACGTCCATCGCCGCGCTGGGCTGGGCTTGATCGGCCTGCAAGTAGTTCTTCAATGCGTTGCCGATTTCCTCAATCAGGCTGCGCGAAATCGGGCCGTTAAAGCACAGCAAGATGTTGCTGCGGTTGAAGTGAGCCCGAAGCTCAAATAAGTTGACGTCTTGCATAGATTTCCTGTTTTGGAGGGGCGAAATGCTTACGCTATGCGAAAAGATAGCAGCGTGATGTCGTCGCGCTGGGAGTAGTCACCCCGGTACGCCTCCAGCACTTGATCGAGCGCACTGGCTTGCTGCTCCATCGGCAAACGGGCGTGCTGCAACAACACTTGGGCAAAACGGGTGTCGCCAAAGCCGTAGCCCAACTCGCCGCCGGCTTGGTCCAAGAAACCATCAGTGGTCAGGTAATAGGTGGCACCGGCAACGATATCGACTTGCGTGTCGGTGTAGCTGCCTTGGCGCCTATCGCCCAGCGCGCGGCGCCCGCCCTTGACCTCGTGCACCGTCTGACCGTCGCTCCAATACAAGCTGATTTTGGCACCGGCATAGCGCAGGGTGCGCGCCTCGCGGTCAACGCAAGCCAAGCCGACATCCATGCTGGTGGCAATGGCGCGCGGCAGTTCGCTGTGCTGCAGCATGGCGCGCATGGTGGTGTCGGTGTGACTCAGCAGGGCAGCCGGCCCGGTGATGCCGATCTGCGCCATCGCGTGGTCCAAGGCCGAGCGCGCCAGCATCGTCATCAACGCACCGGGCACGCCGTGGCCGGCGCAATCGACCACGCCCAGCAAATAGTGCTGCCCTTCGGCGCGGAACACATAAAAATCGCCGCCGACCACATCGCGTGGCCGCCACAGCACAAACTGTTGTGCGCCCAGCAATTGCGTCAGTTGCTGACGGGGCAAGGTGGCTTGCTGGATCAGGCTGGCGTAGTCAATCGAGTCGTTGATTTGCTGGTGCGCCCGGCGCATATCGCGGTTAGCTTCTTCCAGCGCCAGCGTGCGCGCCTGCACTTTGTGCTCGAGCTCTGCAGTGTTGCTGCGAATTTGGCTGGCCATAGCGCCAAAAGCGCGGCTCAAGTCGCCCAGCTCATCTTGGCTATCGGGCGGCAAGGAGACGCTGAAGTCGCCTTGCGCCATCGCCGAGGCCGAGCGCTGCAGCTTGCGCACTGGATTGATAACCAGTTTTTCGACCGCATAGCCAAACACAAATAACAGCACACCCAGCACTACCACCAGCGCAGCAATCACCGCGCGCAACCAGCCTTGGTCAACCACTTGGGCGGCTTGCAAATCGACGGCGGTGACGATGTGCCATTTCAGCTCAGGGATGTAAGACAGCGCCAGCAACTGCTCTTTGCCGTTGAGCGTGGCGCTCAAGCTGCTGACCTTGCCCGGCTGCGCCTCGGCCTGCGCCATAGCGGCGGCCAATGCATCGCGCTGCGCACCTGCGGGCAGTTGCCCAGCCAGCGTTTGCGCCACGTCGGCCTGCTGCGCCGCTATGTTGATAGCAATCAGTTGGCGATTGGGGTGCGCCTGAATCGCCCCGGATTGCGTCAGGATGATGGGCGTGACACCGGGGTCATTGGTGCCGATGAAGTCGTGCAGAAAGCTACTCAAATCCAATCCAGACCCCGTCACCCCAATCACTTTTTCTCCGCTCTTAATCAGGATGTTGAACCACACCTTGGTGGTTTGCAATTCGGGGTTGCTGTCCACATTGAGGTTGTATTTTTCGGATTGACGCAACGTATTAACAAACCAAGAATCACTGGTTTTCGCTGGGTTCAGCGTGTAGCGCGGCTGGTCGCTGAACGGTGTTTTTTCGTCATTGAAATAATAGTGGCGGCTGTTGGTGCTAGCAAAAAAATAGGCATGGTCGCGAAAATCCTTGCGATAGCCCTCAGCCTCTTCAAAAAACA
>JAGNUJ010000128.1 GCA_017987055.1 Giesbergeria sp. | reverse complement strand
GCTGGCGGCGTCGCTGAACGTGCCGGCAGTGCGCGCGCTGGTGATGGTGTCGCCCGAGGCGTTTTTTCGGCAACTGCAGGCGGTGGGACTGCCGCTGCGCGAGAGCGGCGGCTACTTTGGCTACAGCTTGGCGCTGGGCAGCAGCGAGGTGCAATTGCTGCACCTGAGCAACGCCTTTCGCACGCTGGCCAACGGCGGGCGCTTCAGCCCGGTGGCGCCGGCGTTGTTGATGCCCACCGTCAAGCCCCCATTCACCCGCGCACTGGACGAAGGGGCCGCCTTTATCGTCGGTGACATCTTGTCTGACCCCAACGCCCGTGCGCGCACTTTTGGCACCGACAGCGTGCTGGCGACGCGCTTTTGGACGGCAGTCAAAACCGGCACCAGCAAAGACATGCGCGACAACTGGGCGGTTGGTTGGTCGCAGCGCTACACGGTGGGCGTGTGGGTCGGCAACGCCAGCGGCGCGGCGATGCACGACGTCAGCGGCAGCAGCGGCGCTGCGCCGGTGTGGGCGGCGGTGATGGCGTATTTGCACGCCAACGAGCCAAGCCGCGCGCCCCAGCCGCCGCGTGGCGTGGTCTCGGCAGCAGTGCAGTTTGGCGGTGCGCCGGGGACGGCGTTTGCGCTCGAAGCGGCGCGCCACGAGTGGTTCTTGCGCGGCACCCAGCAAGCGCTATTTGCTATCGAAAGTGGAGCTTATAGCGCAGGTATCCAAAGGGCTAGAGGCCAAAAAGACCCTAAATTAGTGGCTCAAACGCTTGATTTAAGCGCCGTGCGCATCGCCCAGCCGGTCAGCGGCGCGATTGTGGCGCTGGATCCGGATATTCCGCCGGCGCACCAGCGCGTGCAGTTGGCCGCCTCCAGCGCGGCGGCGGGAGCGCGGCTGCGCTGGCGCCTCAACGGCCAGCCGCTGGCCGAGGGCGCGCAGCACGCGTGGCCGCCGTGGCCGGGGCGCCACCGGCTGCAGCTGACCGATGCCCAAGGCAAGGTGCTGGACGAAGTGCGCATCGAAGTGCGTGGCGCTGGGTTGCTGGCGCGCTGAGAGCGCAGCTGTGGATTGCAGGGGTTTTGCTGGTGCCAACATCAAACAAACCACCTTCTTTTACACTTTGATGCTTTTTCCTGTGCTAAGCGTATGCGCCACTCCTCTTCCCGTCGCCTGATTGTGCTAGCTGTCTTGCTGTCACTGGGGATTGGTGCGCTTTTTACGCGCGTCATCGTGACGATTCGCGACGATGAGTGGAATTACGCGCGCACCACCAATGCCAATTTGGTGCAGGCGCTAGAGAAAAGCGTGGCGCGCACGCTGGACGGCTTGGACCGCTCGATGGTGGGGCTGGCCGCCAACATTCATCTGCCGGATGTGATGGTTTTGCCAGCCCATTTGCGCAGGCAAGTGCTGTTTGACCATTCGCTGCGCTCGCCCGCCGTGGCGGCGGTGAGTGTCAGCGATGCGCATGGCAACATCGTGCTGCACAGCAGCGGTGTGTTGGGCCAGCAGGTCAACGTGGGCGCGTCCGACTATTTCATCGCACACCGCAGTGCGGCGCACGAGGGGCTGTATATCGGCCAACCACAGCGTGCCCACACGAGCGAAGAGTTTGTCCTGCCGCTGAGCCGCGCCTACTTTGACCAGCAGGGCGACTTTGCCGGTGTGGTGGTGGTGGCGCTGCGGCTGGCTTATTTCAACGACTTGCTGCGCGCGCTGGACTTGGGTGCCAGCAGCGGTGCCAATTTGTTTCGCCGCGATGGCATTGTGTTGGCGCGGTTTCCGTACAACGGCGCTGATGTCGGGCGCAGTCTTGCGGGTACGCCGACGATGCTCAAGCTGCAAGCCGCTTCGGAGGGGATTTTTGTTGGCACGGCGGCGATTGATGGCGTCCAGCACCTCTACACCTTCCGCCACATCGGCACCTATCCGCTGATCATCAACATTGCGCAGTCCACCGATACCATCTTGGCGCAGTGGCGCCGCAGCGCTTGGCAGCTGGGTAGTTTTGCGCTGGCGCTGATGCTCGCGTGTCTTGGTTTGGCGGTGCTGTTTGTGCGCGAGTTGGCTGCGCGCCAGCGCGTTAGTGCCCGGCTGCAACAGGCCGAGCACGATATGCGTACCATTTTGGACAACCTGCCCTCGATGGTTGCCTATTGGGACAGTGACCAAGGCAACCGTTTTGCCAATCAGGCCTATCAAAGCCACTTTGGTGTGACCGCCGATACGCTGCTCCATACGCCGGTGAAAAACCTGCTGGGCACAAATTTTGACCAATCGCGCCCTTACATCCAAGCTGCGCTGCGCGGCCAACGGCAAATGTTTGAGCGCACCATCCGCGACGCGCGCGGCGATGAACGCTTTACGCTCGTTTCCTACGTGCCCGATTTCGATAGCCAGCACACCACGGCCCAGGGCGCTGCGATGGTGCGCGGCGTGTTTGTACAAATTACCGACATCACCGAGCGCAAACGCATCGAAAACGAGCTGTTTGAAGAAAAAGAGCTGATGCGCTTGACGCTGCAGTCGATTGGCGATGCCGTGCTGTGTACCGATGCCAGGGCCTGCGTGACCTACATCAACCCGGCCGCCGAGCGCCTGACCGGCTGGCAGGCTTTTTCTGCGGCCGGCGAGCACATCGACAAAGTTGCGCCGCTGCGCATGGCGACGAATGGGGCCGATGCTATCAGCCCGCTGTGCCAAGCATTGGCGCAAGTGCGCACGCTTGGCCCGACACCGGGCGTCGTGTTGCAGCGCGCCGATGGTCAGCGGTTTGACGTCGAAGAATCGGCCAGTCCGATCACTGACCGCCACGGTCAGGTGACCGGCGCAGTGATGGTGTTGCACGACGTGACCGAGTCAGCGGCGATGGCGGCGCGCTTGGCACATTTGGCGCACTACGACGCCTTGACCGATTTGCCCAACCGCGTGCTGCTCAAAGACCGCGCCCAGCAAGCGATAGCGTTGGCACGGCGTAGCGGCCAGCAGGTGGCGGTGCTGTACTTTGATTTGGATGGCTTTAAGCAAATTAACGACACGCTAGGCCACGACGTGGGCGATTTGCTGCTGGTGCAATTTGCCCAGCGCCTGAGCGCCGTGGTGCGCCAATCTGACACCGTCTGCCGCCAAGGCGGTGATGAATTTATTGCGCTGCTGCCGGTGCTGGGCAGCGCCGAGCAGGCCTGCGTGGTGGCGCGCAAAATTTTGGCGATTTGCGCCCAGCCGCTGCAAGTGCAAGAGCGCCGACTGCAGGTGGGTGTCAGCGGTGGTATTGCGTGGTTCCCACAGCATGGTGAAACCATTGACGAGTTGGCCCGCCAAGCCGACGCGGCGATGTACGTTGCCAAGCGCGCCGGGCGGATGCAGTTTCGTCTGTGTGGCGCGCTGGGCGAGGAGCCGCAGCGCGTCAGCTGTTTGTGAGCTACCGGCGCTGGGTTACCGTTACGCTGCGCAATTATCTTGGCGCGTTAGCGCTGCAACCCTTGGAGCCTTGGCATGACCGATCTGTCCAAAATCACCTGCATTGAAGATTTGCGCGTTATCGCCAAGCGCCGCGTGCCGCGCATGTTCTACGACTACTGCGACTCTGGCTCCTACACCCAAAGCACCTACCGCGCCAACGAGGCCGACTTTCAAAGCATCAAGCTGCGCCAGCGCGTCGCCGTCAATATGACCGGGCGCAGCACACGCAGCACCTTGGTCGGCCAGCCCGTGGCCATGCCCGTGGCCATTGCGCCCACCGGCCTGACCGGCATGCAGCACGCTGACGGCGAAATTTTGGCGGCGCGCGCGGCCAAGGCGTTTGGCATTCCGTTCACGCTCTCGACGATGAGCATTTGCTCGATTGAGGACGTGGCCCAGCACGCCGGGCCGGGCTTTTGGTTTCAGCTGTACGTGATGCGCGACCGCGACTACATCGAGCGCCTGATTGACCGCGCCAAAGCCGCCGGCTGCACCGCGCTGCAGCTGACACTGGATTTGCAAATCTTGGGCCAGCGCCACAAGGACATCAAAAACGGCCTCTCGACGCCGCCCAAGCCGACGCTGGCCAACTTGATCAACCTCGCCACCAAGCCGCGCTGGTGCCTCGGCATGCTGGGCACATCGCGGCGCAGCTTTGGCAACATCGTCGGCCATGCCAAAGGCGTGGGCGATTTGTCGTCGCTGTCGTCGTGGACCGCCGAGCAGTTTGACCCCGAGCTGAACTGGGGCGATGTCGAATGGATCAAAAAACGCTGGGGCGGCAAGCTGATTTTGAAAGGCATCATGGACGCCGAAGACGCGCGCTTGGCGGTCGATAGCGGCGCCGATGCGCTCATCGTCAGCAACCACGGCGGGCGCCAGTTGGATGGCGCGCCCTCGTCGATCCACGCGCTGCCGGCGATTGCCGCCGCGGTCGGCCAAGAGATTGAAGTGTGGATGGACGGCGGCATCCGCAGCGGCCAAGACGTGCTCAAAGCACGGGCGCTGGGCGCGCACGGCACCATGATTGGGCGCAGCTTTTTGTACGGCCTCGGCGCTTTTGGCCAAGCCGGCGTCACCCGGGCGCTGGAAATTATCCAAAAAGAGCTGGACGTGACGATGGCGTTTTGCGGGCGCACGCAAATCGATCAGGTCGATCAGAGTATCTTGCTG
>JAGNUJ010000036.1 GCA_017987055.1 Giesbergeria sp. | reverse complement strand
GGCGTGATTTTGTCGCAGTTGGAGATGCAAACCATCGCGTCAGCGCAGTGGGCATTGACCATGTACTCGACCGAGTCGGCAATGATGTCGCGACTGGGCAGCGAATACAGCATGCCGTCGTGGCCCATGGCAATGCCGTCGTCCACGGCAATGGTGTTGAATTCTTTGGCAACGCCGCCGGCCGCTTCAATCTCGCGCGCCACCAGTTGGCCCATGTCTTTCAGGTGGACGTGACCCGGTACGAACTGCGTGAACGAATTAACGACGGCAATGATGGGCTTGCTGAAGTCATCGTCTTTCATGCCGGTGGCGCGCCACAAAGAGCGGGCACCGGCCATGTTGCGACCAGCGGTAGAGGTTTTGGAGCGGTAAACGGGCATGGTGGTGTCTGTGTAAAGGGTTGCAGGAAAGGGTGAAAAATCGATTTTTGATTATCTCCCAGCACCCTGTGTACCTACCCGCTGGCACGTTACTGCCACTGATGCTGGGATCGGCTCTAGGTATTTCCCAGCAATTTCAGCGCCTTTTTTTGATACCCAAGCCCAGCGCTTCTCGGTTTTTATCGAGCCGCTCTTGCTTGCGCTTATCCATCCGATCCATAGCTTTACGCTTGGTGTAACCCGTGGCATCAGCCCAAGACCACCACGCCACCGCCAAGCCAAACGGCGCCAACACCCACAGCCACGACCAGGCGGCGACAGGGTCTATTTCCAGATACTTCAGCAGAATCAGAACAATTCCAATACCTAGCAAATACATGAAAAAGTCCTCTTAAGATATAGGCCTGATACAGTGTTTTGTGTCAACCAAACTCACCTGAATATGGTTGATAACAATGTAACTCAACCACAGGAAGTACTACGATGAAACGCACCCTGATCACCTTGGCTATGACTTTGTCTGTCGCCGTTCCCGCCATGGCCGATCAAGCCTTGGCGACTTCGAAAAATTGCATGGCTTGCCACGCAGTGGATAAAAAACTGGTAGGCCCTTCGTACAAAGATGTCGCCGCTAAATACGCTGGTCAAAAAGACGCAGTCGAAAAGCTGGCCGTCAAAATTATCAAGGGCGGTTCGGGCGTGTGGGGTCCTATCCCTATGCCGCCAAATGCACAAGTCAACGAAGCCGATGCCAAGAAACTGGCCACTTGGGTGATGACGCAGAAGTAATTCTGCCCCTCGCCCTTCAAGGTGCGCTGAGAGCGCCTCCTTGAAACATCTGGCTGCCTCACACGCTGTGTGACGCAGCCAAATTTTTTGCCCGTTCAATTTTCGCTCTTACTCTTTGCCCAAACGCGGGCGCAACTGCTGCTCCAATTGGCCGACATAGGCTGCCGTGCTGTTGTCCGACTCTTGCGCACGCGCCGCTAAGTGCGACTCCAGCGCATCGAGGCGCGCCATCAGCTGACTCTGCGTCTGCTGGTGCTGGTTTTCTAAAAACGCGCGCAGTTCCGTAAAGCGCGAGGCCTCGGCCTTGTCGGCCAGCTCGCGCTGGGCTTGCATCTCTTTGGTATGGCGGCGGGTGTCGAGCAGCACCGAGCCTTGCAGCGACAGCACATAGGCAATAAAAAACACGCCCAGCAACACCGTCAGCCCGAGCATGATCAGGCCCAAGGGCGCATCTACGGTGGTCACGCCGAGCGAAATCGGCGACGGCTCGCTCAACGCCGTCCAGTTCAACACAGCCAGCGCAGCCGTGGCAGCGACAATCAGCAGCAGTACAAGGGTTCTTGAATTCATATAAAACAGGCCTCTAGCCCTTATTTAGCGTGCGGTAGCAGCTATTAATTTGATAGTTTTGTCAGCACAAAACGCAAGCTAGCGTTGTACCGCAAAAACAAAAACCCAGCGACACCAAACGGCGTCGCTGGGTTTTTTCATACTGCCAGCGCCTTAAAAAGTACCGCCAGCAGCAGCTCTATCAGTTGCTCTCGGACAACTGGTCGAGGATGCCCGGGTTTTCCAGCGTGCTGACGTCTTGGGTAATGGCCTCGCCCTTGGCGATGCTGCGCAGCAAGCGGCGCATGATTTTGCCGCTGCGGGTTTTGGGCAGGTTGTCGCCAAAGCGGATTTCCTTGGGCTTGGCAATGGGGCCGATTTCTTTGGCCACCCAGTCGCGCAGCTCTTTGGCGATGCGCTTGGCTTCTTCGCCAGTGGGGCGGCTGCCCTTGAGTACCACAAACGCGCAAATCGCTTCGCCCGTGACGTCGTCAGGACGGCCGACCACGGCGGCTTCGGCCACCAAATCGGTCTTGGCGACCAAGGCCGACTCGATTTCCATCGTGCCCATGCGGTGGCCGGAGACGTTCAGCACGTCATCGATGCGGCCGGTGATGCGGAAGTAACCGCGGTCAGCGCTGCGCACCGCGCCGTCGCCAGCGAGGTACACCGCGCCGCCAAATTCTTCAGGAAAGTAGCTCTTCTTGAAGCGCTCTGGGTCGCCCCAGATGGTGCGAATCATGCTGGGCCACGGGCGCTTGATGACCAAAATGCCGCCTTCGCCGTTCTTCATTTCGTTGCCGGTCTCGTCCACCACTTGGGCCATGATGCCCGGCAGTGGCAGCGTGCAGCTACCGGGAACCAGTGGCGTCGCGCCCGGCAGCGGGGTGATGACGTGGCCGCCGTTTTCGGTCTGCCAGAAGGTGTCCACTACGGGGCAGCGCTCGCCACCGACGTTTTTGTAGTACCACATCCACGCTTCGGGGTTGATTGGCTCGCCCACGCTGCCCAAGATGCGCAGGCTCGACAGGTCAGAGCGGTCTGGGTGCACTGCGGCATCGGCTTCAGCAGCCTTGATGAGCGAGCGAATCGCCGTCGGTGCGGTGTAGAACACGCTGCACTTGTGGCGCTCAATCATCTGCCAGAAGCGGCCAGCATTGGGGTAGGTTGGGATGCCTTCAAAAATGATTTGCGTGGCACCGGCAGCCAACGGGCCGTAAGCGACGTAGGTGTGGCCGGTGATCCAGCCGATGTCGGCGGTACACCAAAAGACATCGGTGTCGCGGATGTCAAACGACCATTCCATGGTCTGCTTGGCCCACATCAAATAGCCAGCGGTGCTGTGCTGCACGCCCTTGGGCTTGCCGGTCGAGCCGGAGGTGTAGAGGATGAACAACGGGTGCTCGGCACCAACGATTTCGGGCTCGCACTCGGTGGTTTGGCCGTCCATCATCTCGGTGAAGGTCTTATCGCGGCCGGCCACCATATTGCAAGGGCTCTTGCTGCGCTCGTAGACGAACACGTTGCGCACTTTGTCGCAATCGCCGCCCGACAGAGCGTCGTCAATGATGGCTTTGAGGGGCAGCTCGCGGCCGCCGCGCATTTGGTAGTTGGCGGTGATGACGGCGACGGCGCCGACGTCCAAAATGCGCTCGTGCACCGCTTTGGCGCTAAAGCCGCCGAACACCACGCTGTGCGTGGCGCCAATGCGGGCGCAGGCCTGCATCGCAATCACGCCTTCGATGGTCATTGGCATGTAAATCAGGACGCGGTCGCCCTTGACGATGCCGTGGGCTTTGAGGCCGTTAGCAAACTGGCTGACACGCGCCAGCAGTTCTTTGTAGGTAATTTTGGTGACGGTGCCATCGTCGGCTTCAAAGATGATGGCGGTCTTGTTCTCGGTCGGGGTGCCGATGTGGCGGTCCAAGCAGTTGGCCGAGGCGTTCAGCTCGCCATCGTCAAACCAGCGGTAAAACGGCGCATTGGACTCATCCAAGGTGCGGGTAAACGGCTTGGTCCAAATCAGGTTTTCGCGCGCCAAACGCGCCCAGTAGCCTTCAAAATCTTGCGCTGCTTCAGCGCACAGCGCCTCATACGCGGGCATCCCTGAAACACGGGCGCCTTGCATGGCGGCTTGCGAAGGCGGAAAAACCCGATTTTCGACCAAGGTGGATTGAATCGCGGACGATGGTGCACTCATAGTGTTGTCTCCTAGTAGGCAGTAAAGAACCGGCCACACTTTGGGCTTATCCACTTACAGGCCACTGACTGGCGCGAAGCTTACAGAGTGCCGTAGGGGTGAAGTCTTTGCCCGGCTGGCACAATCTGTGCCCTATGAATGACACCAGCCCACTGCCGCCCCTGAACCGACAATTTGTCGCACATTTTGGGGAAATGGGCAGCCGCTGGGGCATCAATCGCACCGTCGGGCAAATCTATGCGCTGATTTTTCTTTCGCCGCGCGCCATCAATGCCGACGAGATTGCCGAAGCGCTGGCGTTTTCGCGCTCCAACGTCAGCATGGGCTTGAAAGAGCTGCAAGCGTGGCGGCTGGTCAAACTGCTGCACCACCCCGGCGACCGGCGCGAATACTTTGAGGCACCGTCGGATGTGTGGGAGATTTTTCGCATCTTGGCCGAGGAGCGGCGCCGGCGCGAGATTGAGCCGACGCTGTCGATGCTGCGCGGTGCCTTGCTAGAAGAAGCCGCCAGCGAAGAAGAGCAATACGCCCAGCAGCGCATCCGCGAAATGCACGACCTCATCAACCAGCTGATGACGTGGTTTGATGACGTGCAAGGCCTGTCGCCGCAGACCGCCAAGCAGCTGATGGCGATGGGTGCCACGGTGTCCAAGGTACTGGGGCTGAAAGACCGCCTGACGGGCGGCAGCGGCTCCAAGCGCCCCCCAGCGGACGCTGGAGCAGTTAATCAAAAACAATAGCTATTAGCGCACGTGTTTATTGGGCTAGAGGCCAAAAACACTATAAATCAGCGCGCACCTTGCGCTGCTTGGCATCGTCGTCGCGCAGCTCATACCACATGGCGTTTAACACCGCAAACGCCGCCGCCAGCGGCAAGCCCAAAAGCCAAGAGAAGTACCACATAATTTTTGTTCCTTGTTGAATGAATGGCTGGTCGGCTCAGTACGCGTGGCCGCGTTCTTCGCTGATGGCGTCGGCATCGACCTTGCCGCGCAGCACCGAATAGACCCAACTGGTGTAGGCCATGATGAGCGGCAAAAAGATAGCGGTGCTGACCAACATGATGAACAGCGTCAGGTGGCTCGACGAGGAGTCCCACAGCGTCAAACTAAAGCGCGGGTCAATCGTCGAGGGCAGCAAAAACGGAAACATCGACACGCCCACGCTCAGCACAATGCAGGCGATGCTGAGCGTGCTGGCCAGCATGGCAAACCACTCGCGGCGCAGGTGCAAACCCAGCCCAGCCAACATCGCGCCCAGCAGACCCAGCGCCGGCACCAGCCACAGTGCGGGCTGCGCCATGTAGTGAGCAAACCACGCACCGGCGTGGACTTCCGCCGTTTTGAGCAGCGGATTGGATGGCCCCGCTGGCACGACGCTGCTGGTGATGCGGTAGCCATCGACAAACAACCACAGCGCCACGCCCGCCCCGGCGTACAGCAGCACCGTGGCGATAGCGGCGATGCGGCCATAGCGGCGCGCCCGCTCGGCGACGGCGCCATCGGTTTTGAGGCGCAGCCAAGCGCTGCCGTGCATCACCAACATAGCGACCGACACCAAACCGCACAGCAGCGCAAACGGATTGAGCAGGCCGAAAAAGCTGCCGTCATAAAAAATCTGCATATCGCTCTCTAAGCGAAACGGCACGCCTTGCAGCACGTTGCCCAGCGCCACGCCAAAAATCAGCGTGGGCACCAAGCCACTGCCAAACAGCACCCAGTCCCAGCGCGAGCGCCACGATGGCTCTGGGCGCTTGCTGCGGAATTTGAAGGCGACCGGGCGCAAAATCAAACCGACCAAGATGGCAAACATCGCCAAATAAAAGCCCGAAAACGCCACCGCATACAACTGCGGCCAAGCGGCAAAAATCGCACCGCCGCCCAAAATCAGCCAAACTTGGTTGCCCTCCCACACCGGGCCGACGCTGTTGATGGCGACGCGCCGCTCCAAGTCGTTGCGCGCCGCAAACGGCAGCAGCATCGCCACCCCAAGGTCAAAGCCGTCCATCACGGCATAGGCCACCAGCAACACCCCCAGCAGCAGCCACCAGACCAGTCGCAGCGTTTCGTACGACAACATTTCATGCAAAACCATGGTGTATCTCCTGTGTTCAGTGGGCTGGCGCCAAAGGCGCCGCAGCACGGGCGGTCAATGGGGTTGGCGCAGGCGCTGGCGTTTCCTGCGGGCCTTTGCGGATGGTTTTGAGCATCAGCTTGATTTCAATCACCAGCAGCACGCTGTAAATCGCCACAAAGCCGGCAATCGTCAGCAGCAGCGTCTTCACGCCCAAATTCGACACAGCGACTGCGGTGGGCAGCACGCCTTCAATCACCCACGGCTGGCGGCCCAGCTCGGCCACAATCCAGCCGGCCTCGACGGCGAGCCACGGAAGCGGCAGCGACCACAGCGCCACTTTCAGCAGCCAGCGGCGCTCGCCCAACTGGTGTTTGGCCGATAGCACTAAGAAGGTGCCCATCAGCACAATCAAGAACATGCCAATCGCCACCATCAGGCGAAACGACCAAAACAGCGGTGCCACCGGCGGCACGGTGTCCCAAGCGGCTTTGGCAATTTGCTCGGGCGTGGCTTGGCGCGGGTCGTCCACATAGCGCTTGAGCAGCAGGGCATAGCCCATCTCGTTGCCGTGTTCTTCAAAGGCCGCGCGGGCAGCAGCAGGAATCGCCGCGTCACTGCCGGCAGCGCGGATGGTTTGCAGCGCGTCATAGGCAATGATGCCGTCGCGGATGCGCTGCTCGGCGTGGTGTACCAGCTCTTGGATGCCCGGAATTTCAGTATCGAGCGAGCGCGTGCCAATCAGCCCCATGACAAACGGAATGTGCAGCGCGTAATGCGTCTCGCGCGCCGCTTGGTCGGGAAAGCCAAAGGCGGTGAAAGCGGCCGGGGCGGGTTCGGTCTCCCACATCGCTTCAATCGCTGCCAGCTTCATTTTTTGGTGTTCAGTGGACAAATAACCGCTCTCATCGCCCAACACCACCACCGACAACGCAGCCGCCAAACCAAACGAGGCCGCCACCGTCATCGAGCGCTTGGCCAGTTCGATGTGGCGGTTTTTCAGCAAGAACCAAGCCGAAATGCCCAGCACAAACACCGCCGCCGTGACGTAGCCGGCCGAGACGGTGTGCACAAACTTGGCCTGCGCCACCGGGTTCATCAGCACGGCAAAGAAGTCGGTGACTTCCATGCGCATGGTTTGCGGGTTGAAGGCTGAGCCGACCGGGTTTTGCATCCAGCCGTTGGCAATCAAAATCCACAGCGCCGAGAAGTTCGAGCCAATCGCCACCGCCCACGTCGTTGCCAAATGGCCGCGTTTGGACAACTTGTCCCAGCCAAAAAAGAACAGGCCGACGAAGGTGGCTTCCATAAAGAAGGCCATCAGTCCTTCCAGCGCCAGCGGGGCACCAAAGATGTCACCGACGTAGTGGCTGTAGTAGCTCCAGTTCATGCCGAACTGGAACTCCATCACGATGCCGGTGGCCACGCCCATCGCGAAGTTAATGCCAAACAACGCGCCCCAAAACTTCGTCATATCGCGCCAAATGACGCGGTCGGTCATGACGTACACCGTCTCCATGATGGCCACCAAAATGGCCAGCCCCAGCGTCAGCGGCACAAACAGAAAGTGGTACAGCGCCGTGATAGCGAACTGCAGACGCGAGAGCGTCACGATGTCGATGTCCATAAGAAGACTCCTTGCTTAAATTGTTGCTATCCATCGGCGCGCAGCGCGTGCAGCACGGCGTCAAACTCAGCGCTTCCCCGGCGCACATCGGCCACGATGTGGCCCGCTTGCAGGCAGACCAGCCGGTCGGCCAACGCCGCCTCGCGGCGCAGGTGGGTGGCAATCAACAGGCTGCGCCCGTGGGCGTGCTGGGATAAGCGCTGCAGCACGTCATCGGCGGTGGCGGCGTCCAGCGCCTCGGTGGGTTCGTCCAGCAGCCACAGCGGCACATCGCGCAGCAGCAAACGCGCCAGCGCCAAGCGGCGCGACTGGCCGCCCGACAAACCCAAGCCGCCCTCGCCCAGCGGCGTTTGCAGTCCAGCGGTCAGCGCTTGCACATCGGCGTGCAAACCGGCGTCTTGCAGCACTTGTGACAAACGCGCATCCGTCGCTTCGGGCTGGGCTAAGCGCAGGTTGTCGGCCAGCGTGTCTTGAAACAATTCAGTGCGCTGCGTCAGCCACGAGCAAGGCTGCGCTTGCAGCGTGCCGCGCTGCGGCTGCAACTCGCCAGCGACCAGCGCCAGCAGCGTTGATTTGCCCGCGCCACTGGCTCCGACCAGCGCCACGCGCTCGCCAGCGGCGATGTGCAATGACAGCGCGTTAAATACCGCCAGAGTAGTCCCCGGATGCGCGTAAGTGACACCGTGCAGCGCGATGGCGGCAGCGCTGTCGTGGTTATCTGCACAGCGCGCCGCAGCAGCCGGCTCGGGCACTGGCTGCATACGCGGAGCCAGTCGGCGCACCGCCAGCCAAGTGCGACCACTCTCCAGCGCGCCCCGGCGCAGCGCGGCAAACGGCTCGGTCACGGTCAACGCCACCAGCAAAGCCAGCGCGGCGGCGGGTGCGCCAATAGCGCCTTCACCCACCAACGCGCCAACACCCAGCAGCACCGCCACCAACGTCAATGTGCCCACCACGCTGTGGGCCGCGCCCGCCGTGACTTCCAGCCGGTTCAACGTGTCGTCAGCGCGTGCCAAACGCTGGTCGGCTTGGGCTAATAAATCACACTGGGCAGTCAGGCGAGCGACCATCGCCAGCTCAGTCTGGCCGGCCAATAAATCGACCGTGTGCGCGCGCAGCGCCTCAGTGGCCAGCGCGCGGCGGGCAGCAGGCACTACCGCCCGGCGCGCCAGCCACAGCACGATGAGCGCACCCGTCACCAGCAGCCACAGCGCCAGCACCACGCCCCACCACCATTGCAGCGAACCCAGCACCACCGCCGCCAACAGCACCGCCCCCAGCGCAGCCGCCAGCGGCACCAGCAAGCGCAGATAGACCGCTTCCAACGCATCCATATCCACCGTCAGCCGAAACAGCAGCCGCGCCGGGCGCAGCAGCAACTGGCGCGCCGCCTCGGGCTGTGCCCAACCGCGAAACAGCTGCTCGCGCAAACCGGCCACCACGGCCAGCGTCGCGTCGTGCGTCACCAGCCGCTCGCCGTAGCGCGACAAGGTGCGCCCCAGCGCCAGCAGCCGAATGCCCGCCGACGGCATAAACACATCAAACAGGATGGCCGTCGTCGGGTTCAAACCGGCCAGCGCGGTGGCGGTGATAAACCAGCCGGACAAGCCGAGCAAGCCCATGCCCATCAACACCGTCAGCACCGCCAACACCGCGCCCCAGCCCATCA
Organism: Giesbergeria sp.; assembly: GCA_017987055.1. Classification (GTDB taxonomy): domain Bacteria; phylum Pseudomonadota; class Gammaproteobacteria; order Burkholderiales; family Burkholderiaceae_C; genus Simplicispira. The sequence goes on along the minus strand of JAGNUJ010000036.1, from coordinate 4,513 downwards.
AAGCCGGCTGGGTGCGGAAAAACGCTTGCAGCACCGGCTGCAATTGCCGCCAAGGCGATGGGCGCTGCATAAGCGGCTTCACAACCCACCGCCTATCTGCACCACCCGCCCCAAACGCACCGCCAGCACCGGGTCGTGCGTAGCGACAATCAGCGTTTTGCCCTGCGCCAACTGCAACAGCGCCTGCACCACGCGCTCGGCAGTGTCGCTGTCGAGGTGGGCGGTCGGCTCATCGACCAGCAGCAAGCCGGCCTGCGGTGCCAGCGCCAGCCGCGCCAGCGCCAAGCGCGCCGCCTCGCCGCCCGACAAGCCGCTGCCGCCTTCGCCCAGCGCGGTGCTGGGGCGGGCTTGGACTACTTCGTCCAGCGCGGCCCATTGCATCGCGGTTTGCACTTGCGCCGGCGTTTGGCCGCGCCCCAGCGCCACATTGCTCTGCACCGAGCCGGCAAAGACGTGCGGCTTTTGACCCATCCACGCCATACGCTGGCGCAGCGTGCTGGCGCTGTCTGCCCTCAAGGGGGTGTTATCCAAACTGATGTCGCCCGCCGTCGGTGCCATCAGGCCGGCCAGCAAATGCAGCAGCGTGCTTTTGCCCGCACCACTCGCGCCGACCAGCGCGATGTGTTCGCCAGCGGCGATATCCAAGTGGTAATTGTCAAAAACCGCCGCTTCGCCCGGATAGGCAAAGTGCAGACCGCGCACCGCTACCGAAACCGGCGCAGAGGATGCAACCGAGGCCAACGGCGGCGCCACCAGCGCCCCCGGCAGCGGCGTACCCTCACTGCCCAATTGCGCCAAGGCATCCAGCGCCGCTTGACCGGCAGCGCGGTCGTGCCAAGCGGCAGACAAATCGCGCAGCGGCTCAAAAAATGCCGGTGCCAGCAGCAGCACAAACAAGCCTTCACCCAAACTCAGGCGCTGCCCCCAAGCGCCAAAGTTCAGCGTGCCCAGCAGGTGAAAACCAATGTAGACCGCCACCAGCGCCACGCCCAGCGCAGCAAACAACTCCAGCACAGCGGACGACAAAAAGGCAATCCGCAGCACCGCCATCGTGCGATGGCGCAGCGATTGGGCGAGTGTGCGCAAGCGCAGCGCCGTGGCGTCCACCGCGCCCAGCGCCCGCAGCGTGCTCAGGCCGCGCAGGCGGTCGAGCACAAAGGCGTTGACATCGCCCTGCTCTTGCAAATGCACTTGGCTGGCGGCTTGGGCGCGCCAGCCCACCAGCGCCATAAACAGCGGAATCAGCGGTGCCGACAGCACCAACACCAGCGCTGCCGCCCACGACACATACAGCACGACGACCGCGATGCAGGGCAACACCAGCGCCACGCGCCAGCGCGCCGGCTGGTAGCGCACCAGCCACGGCACCACAGCTTCGGCCTGCTCGGCGATGACACTGGCGGCCAAGCCCGAAGCTGGGCGCGAGCGGTCCAGCGGCGAGCGCGCCGCCAACGCCTGCGCCACCTGAAAGCGCAGTTGCGTCACTTGCTGGCGCGCCGCCGCAAACGCCAGCCGCGCCGCGCCAGCCTCGAGCGCTGCGCGCAGCACGCCCAGCAACAACACCGCCAACGCTGGCATGACCACCGCCGAGAAACCCTGCCCCGCAGCCAAACGCTGCACCGCCAACGCCAGCGCCGCCGCTTGCGGCAACCACAGCAACGCCGCCGCCGTCAACAGCCCACTGGCACTGTCCGGGCGACGCGCTGGCTTTATTTGCAGTTTGTTTGACAAAAGGGGTTGCGACATATGCTGAGTTATTCAGTTTTCAGTAATTCCTGAAAACTGCGACATCATATGGCAGCCCTTGTTTTTCTGCTGGCGGCGCTGATTTTTTAAGTCAAATCGGCCTCTAGCCCTTTAGATACATGCGCTAGCAGCTATCAATTTACAAAGCCAAGCGCTGGCGAGCAGCTTGGTATTGGCGCTGCAGTTGCTGCACATACGCCGCCACCGTGCCAACCTCGCTGATAGCGCCAATGCCTTGGCCGCAGCCCCAAATATCGCGCCACGCTTTACTGGAATCGCTGCCAAAGTTCATTTGGCTGGCATCGGACTCGGGCAAGTTAGCCGGGTCCAGTCCCGCCGCCCGAATCGACGGTGCCAAATAATTGCCGTGTACGCCAGTAAACCAGTTGCTGTAAACGATGTCGTCCGAGCTGCCATCGACAATCGCCTGCTTGTACGCTGCGCTGGCGCGCGCTTCTTGCGTAGCGATGAAGGCCGAGCCGATGTAGGCAAAGTCCGCTCCACAAGCCTGCGCGGCCAGCACGGCACCTCCGGTGGCAATGGCGCCGCTCAGCGCCAACGGGCCGTCAAACCACTGGCGGATTTCTTGAATCAGCGCAAACGGGCTTTTCACCCCGGCATGGCCGCCGGCACCAGCGGCCACTGCCACCAAACCATCCGCGCCTTTTTCGATGGCTTTGCGGGCAAAGGTGTTGTTGATAACGTCGTGCAACACCACGCCGCCCCACGCGTGTACCGCCTCGTTCACGTCCGCGCGCGCGCCCAGCGACGTAATCACCAGCGGCACTTTGTATTTGGCGCACACCTGCAAATCGTGGTCAAGGCGGTCGTTGCTTTTGTGGACGATTTGGTTGATGGCAAACGGCGCTGAAGGCTTATCGGGGTGCGCTTGGTCGTAGGCGGCCAGCGTCTCGGTGATTTCGGCCAGCCAGTCGTCGAGCTGCGCCGCCGGGCGGGCGTTGAGCGCCGGCATAGCGCCGACGATGCCGGCTTGGCACTGGGCAATCACCAGTTGCGGGTGGCTGATGATGAACAGCGGCGAGCCAATCACCGGCAGCGCGAGGTTTTGCAAGAGGGGGGGCAAGTGCGACATGGAAACGGCCTTTCACAGCTCAAAATACCAATAAATATGCATCAAATCGGCCTCTAGCCCTTTAGATACGGGCGCTAGCAGCTCTTTATTTGATAGCAAAAAAATACCTGCTGCCGACTTTGAAGGAGTCCGCAGCAGGTTGCAGGTGGTGCGCTCAGGGCGCGAGCGCCCTGTTTAAGGGCTTAAAACGCTTAGAACGCTTCCAGCGGCAGCGCCATCACGCTGCCTGCACCGCCAACGATGCTGTCGCGCAGCGCGCCGGTTTTGACCAAAATGTGCTCGGCGTAGAACTGCGCCGTAGCGATCTTGGCTTGCAAGAACGCCACATCTTCACCCTTGGCCAGCAGCGCTTGCGCCGCCAGCAGCGCACGCGCCATTTGCCAGCCCGAGACCAGATTGCCCGCCAACATCAGGTACGGCACGCTGCCGGCGTAAGCAGCATTCGGGTTGGGCTTGGCTTGGCTGGCAATGAATTCGACGGCGTCCAAGAAGGCCTTGCGCGCGGTGTCCAAACGCTGCGCCACGGCTTGGGCGGCGATCGAGCCGTCGGCCAGCAACGCGGCTTGGGTTTTTTCGATCTCTGCGGCCAGCACTTTGGCCGTCGCGCCGCCGTCACGGGCGGTTTTGCGGCCGACCAAGTCGTTGGCTTGGATGGCGGTAGTGCCTTCGTAAATCGTCAAAATTTTGGCATCGCGGTAGTGCTGCGCAGCGCCGGTTTCTTCGATAAAGCCCATGCCGCCGTGTACTTGCACGCCCAAACTGGTGACTTCTTGGCTCATCTCGGTGCTGTAGCCCTTGACCAGCGGCACCAAGAATTCGTAGAACGCGGTATTGCGCTCGCGCTCGGCGGCGTCGGGGTGGTGGTGCGCGGCGTCGTAAGCGGCAGCGGCGACGGTAGCCATCGCGCGGCAACCTTCGGTGTAGGCGCGCATCGTCATCAGCATGCGGCGTACGTCCGGGTGGTTAATGATGGCCACGCTGGCTTTCACGCTGCCATCGACCGGGCGGCTTTGCGTGCGGTCTTTGGCGTAGCCCACGGCTTGCTGGTAAGCGCGCTCGGCCACGGCAATGCCTTGCACCCCGACGGCGTAGCGCGCGGCGTTCATCATGATGAACATGTATTCGAGGCCGCGGTTTTCTTCGCCGACCAAGTAACCGGTGGCACCGCCGTGGTCGCCAAACTGCAGCACCGCCGTCGGGCTGGCTTTGATGCCCAGCTTGTGCTCGATGCTGACGCAATCGACATCGTTGCGCACCCCCAGCGTGCCGTCGGCATTCACCAAAAACTTGGGCACGACAAACAGGCTGATGCCCTTGACGCCTTCGGGCGCTCCGGCCACGCGCGCCAGCACCAAATGGACGATGTTCTCGGCCATGTCGTGCTCACCGTAGGTGATGAAAATTTTGGTGCCAAACACCTTGTAAGTGCCGTCAGCCTGCGGGTCGGCCTTGGTGCGCACGGCGGCGAGGTCGGAGCCGGCTTGTGGCTCGGTCAGGTTCATGGTGCCAGTCCACTGACCCGAAATCAGCTTTTCGAGGTACACCGCTTTCAGCTCATCGCTGCCGGCGGTCAGCAAGGCTTCGATGGCGCCGTCGGTCAGCAGCGGGCAAAGGGCAAAGCTCAGGTTGGCGCTGTTGCACATCTCAATGCAGGCCGCGCCAATGGTTTTGGGC
>JAGNUJ010000127.1 GCA_017987055.1 Giesbergeria sp. | reverse complement strand
GCGACGCCTTCTTCGGCGGCGCGGCGCTCCAGCTCGGCGTAACCCAGCACCGGCCGCCAAGGTTTGGGCAGGCGAAAACGCACATGGGTGATGACCGCGCGCCCGGCCAAGCCCATGCCGCGCGGCAGTGCTTCAGCGCTGTCTGGATTCGACGGCGCATGTTTAAACACCGAGTCGCGGTAGCCAAAGGCGCATTGCGCCGCGTCCAAGGTAAAGCTCTGGCCGGTGCGCAAATCGACCGCGTCCAGCGAATCGAAGCGGTCTTGCAGCTCGACGCCATAAGCGCCGATGTTTTGCACTGGTGCGGCACCGACGCTGCCGGGAATCAAGGCCAAGTTTTCTAGGCCAGGCCAGCCTTGCGCCAGCGTCCAGGCCACGGTGTCGTGCCAGCTTTCACCAGCGCCGGCCTCGACAATCCACGCGCGCGCGGTCTCCTCAACCAAGCGGCGGCCTTTGATTTCTATTTTCAGCACCACGGGCGTGACGTCGCCGGTCAAGACCACGTTGCTGCCACCGCCTAAGACGAAGACGGGCGCTTTTCCCAGCTCGGGGTCGGCGCGCAGGGCGGCCAAGTCGGCACACGAGCGCACGCGCACCAAAGTGTCCGCACGGGCCATGATGCCAAAGGTGTTATAGGGCTGGAGGGGGGCGTTTTTCTCGACTAACATCGACGCGATTGTCGCACCCGCCCTTGGTGCGACACGTTTTTTTGGAGAGCCTCCCCACCATGCCATCTTTTGATACCGTTTGTGAAGCCGACTTTGTCGAAGTGAAAAATGCCGTCGAAAACGCCGCCAAAGAAATTGGCACGCGCTTTGACTTCAAAGGCACTTCTGCTGCGGTCGAGCTCAAAGACAAAGAAATCACCATGTACGGCGACGCTGAGTTTCAGCTCACCCAAGTGGAAGACCTGCTGCGCAACAAGCTGACCAAGCGCAACGTCGATGTGCGCTTTTTGGACATTGGCAAGCCACAAAAAATCGGTGGCGACAAGGTCAAGCAAGTCATCAAGGTGCGCAACGGCATCGAGAGCGAGCTGGCCAAAAAGCTGCAAAAGCTGATCAAAGACAGCAAAATCAAAGTGCAAGCCGCGATCCAAGAAGAAAAAGTGCGCATCACTGGTGCCAAGCGCGACGATTTGCAAGCGGCGATGGCGCTGATTCGCAAAGACATTGCCGACATGCCGCTGTCGTTCAACAACTTCCGCGACTAAAAAACCGGCCACAGCGCACCTGCCCCACCATGCCCCCCCCGATCCTCGCGCGCACGGCGCACAACGAAGAATACGAAGACCTCTTGAGCCTGTGGGGCGATTTGGAGTCGGCGCTGTCGGTGCTGCTGGCGCGGCCAGCGCAGGTGCGCAGCTTTCAGATCAAGGTGCGCCAGCTCGACCAGTGGCTGCAAGACTTGGTGGCGCACGACATTGATGCCGCGCTGTATTTGATGTTTCAGCTGGCGGGCACCTCCAGCGTCGGCTACAGCGCCTCGCACGCGCTGGTGTGCGCCACGCTGTGCCACCTGATGGCGCGCGAGTTTGAGCTGCCCGGCCACGAACGCAATGCGCTGGTGCGCGCCGCCTTCACCATGAACATTGGCATGACGGCCGAGCAAGACAAGCTGGCCGAGCAGCGCGAAAAACCCAGCAGCGCGCAGCAAGAATCCATTAAAAACCACCCGCTGCACAGCCAAGATTTGCTGGAGCACCTGCACGTCACCGACGATTTGTGGCTAGAAGTGGTCGCCCAGCACCACCTGATTTTGAGCGAGCGCACGCCCTTGGCCGACTTAGATGCGCGCGACCGCTTGACGCGCATTTTGAGTGCCATCGACCGCTACGCCGCCATGATCAGCCCGCGCAAATCGCGCCCCGGGCGCAGCGCCACCGACTCAGTGCGCGCGCTGGTCGGCAAAGAGGTCAGTCAGCGCGACGAAGTCGGTTTTATGCTGGTGCGCAGCGTGGGCATTTGCCCGCCCGGCACCTTTGTGCGACTGGACAACGGTGACACCGCTATCGTGCTGCGCCGCAGCGACAAGCCCAATTTGCCGCTGGTGGCCAGCGTGCTCGACAGCAGCGGCCAAGCGCTGAACGAGCCCGTCTTGCACCGCACCAGCGAGGGCAAGCCGCGCATCCAGTCGGCGCTGACCCGCGCCGCCGTCACCGTCGAGCTAGACCACCGCACTATGGTGCGCTTGGGCCTGTATGCCGCCCACCCGCGAACCGCTTATTTGGCGACCGAGCCGGGCACGCTGCAGTGACCAATGGCGGCGGCTGGTTGATGGATTTACAGGTGACCCCAGTACAGCATCGCGTCACGCCCCGCCACTGACAGCTGCACCGGCGCGCCGACGGGCAAACACACCTTGGTTTCGACATGGCCGTAGGGCAAATGCGTCAGCACCGGCGCGCTGATCTGGCGGCGCAGCCAATCGACCACGCTTTGCAGCTTGAAGCCCTTGTCGTGCGCCGCTAGCGTGTAGCCGTTGAACTGGCCAAAAATCACCGCTTTTTGCTGCGCCAGCACGCCGGCGTACAGCAGCTGCGTCAGCAGACGCTCGACGCGGTAAGGGTGCTCGTTCACATCTTCGATAAACAAAATGCCACCCGGCACCTGTGGCAAATACGGCGTGCCCACCAGCGAGGCCAGCACCGCCAAGTTGCCGCCCCACAAGCGGCCTTCGCCGACTTCCAGTTCGAGCGGGAGGGCGGGCAGCGCGCCAGCAGCCAGCTTCTCGCGCGGCAGCCGCCAACCGGTGCCTTCGCCAAAGCCGAAAATCAGGTCGTCAAAGCAGGCCTCCATGATGTCGTCGGGCAGCTCTTGGGTGCCAAAGTCGGGGCACAGCGCCGGCCCCGCCCAAGTGACCGCGCCGGCTTGCGCCAGCACGGCGTTTTGAAACGCCGTGAAGTCGCTGACGCCGACAAAGCGCATACCGCCGTCAATCGCGCTGGCGACTGCCGCGTAGTCGATGCCCGCCAAGATGCGCGTCAGCCCATAGCCGCCGCGCGAGATCAGCGCCACATCGGCGCCACTGGCGGCGGCGCGGTGAATCGCCGCCAAACGCGTCGCGTCATCGCCGGCAAAACGGGTGTGGCTGGCCAGCGCGTCCACGTCAATTTCGACCTCGTAGCCCAGCTTTTGCAGGCGTTTGACGCCCCGGCGAAAGGCCGCTTTGTCACGCACCGCGCTGGAGGGCGAATAGATATAGATGTGCTTGGCACCATCAGCGTGCGCGTGGCCGCAATGACAGGCGTGGTGGTCAGAATCGTGATCAGAGGACAAAACGCTCAGGTCGTGCTGCGACCCGCTCCATAAAAGGAAAAATCAGGGGCTGCAGTATTTCACAGCTTTTTGTGCGCCAAGGCGGGCAAACGCGCGCAGCGCCGCGCGGCTACCGTTGCCCGGGAACGGTGCCTCGGCAGCGGCGCCCTGCGTGGCGACCAAAGCGGGCAACGGCAGTTCAGGCCTAGTGACAAAGCGCTCGGGCATCAGCGCCGGCAACTGCGCGCCAAAGCGCCGCGCATCGCCGTGCAGCGCCAGCACCACGCGCTGCAAATCCAGCCGCTCAATCAGCTCGCGCAGCACCTGCTGGTGCTGTGCCAGCGTGTGCCAGTGCTCTTTTTTCGGTTTATCGCTTTTGCCAAAGCCGATCAGGTCGGGCGCGATAACGCGCTGGCCGCCAGCGCTCAGCGGTGCCACCCAGTGGCGATAGACGTAGCTCCAATCGGCACTGCCGTGCAGGCACAGCCAAGTGAGGGGCGCATCTGACGCGCCTTCGTCCAGATAGTGCAAGCGCAAACCGGCCAGCGCCGGCAAGTCACTGAGGTAGTGCGGTGTCCACGGGTAATCGGTTAACTCAGCAAACCGGGCATCGGGCGTGCGCAGTGCATCGTCGCGCAGCGGATGGCGGGCGAGGGCCTGAGCGCGCTGCTGGCGACGGCGGAGGCGGAAGAATTCGCCCAGCAGTGCCGCGCACTCCTGGGCCAGCACGCCGCCCTCGACGTGGGTGTGGTGGTTTAACTGCGGCTGGGCGAACAAGTTCAGCACCGAGCCGGCCACGCCGGTTTTGACATCGGCCGCGCCAAACACCACACGGGCGACGCGGGCGTGCAGCATGGCGCCGCTGCACATGGCGCAGGGCTCTAACGTGACGTAGAGCGTGCAGTCTTGCAGGCGGTAATTGCCCAGCTGCTGCGCTGCGGCGCGCAGGGCCATGATTTCAGCGTGCGCGGTCGGATCGTGGCCTTGGACCGGAGCGTTGCGCCCAGTGGCAATCAGCTGACCAGCGCGCACCACGACTGCGCCGACCGGCACCTCGCCAGCAAGCGCTGCAGCGCGGGCTTGCGCCAGCGCCAGCCGCATCCAGTAAGCATCGTCCAAGCCGTCCATTAACTATTATTTTAATAGCTACTAGCGCACGCATCTATTGGTTTAGAGGCTGATTTGACTGATATTTAGCGTTGTTTCAGCAATTCATTGCTCATCGGGCAGCACGCGCGGCTGCTGCACCAAGCCTTCGATGGCCTGCTTGTATTGCTGCACCTCCTGCGCCGCAGTCGGCGCCGGCTGCACCGCCAAGGCCGCTGGGCGGGCGCTAGCCAATTGCTTTTTTGCCAGCCAGCCCATGGTTGCCAGCACCAACACTAAAGAAATAATTCCCAAAGCAGCGC
>JAGNUJ010000126.1 GCA_017987055.1 Giesbergeria sp. | reverse complement strand
GCGACGGCAGGCCAAAGGCGGCGGCCAAGCGCGCTGGGTCGTGCGCCTTGAAGGCCACGTCCAGCGTTTGGCTTTGCTTGTCTTGGTATTCGATTTCAAACTCGGCCAGCGAGCTGCCGCAGTCAAAACACCAGTAGACCGGCTTCAAACCCCGGTACACAAAACCGCGCTCAATCACGCGCTTGAAGGCGCGGATTTCGCCGGCTTCGTTGGCGAAGTTCATGGTTTTGTAGGGGTTGTCCCACTCGCCCAGCACGCCCAGGCGCTTGAAATCTTGCATTTGCTGCGCGATTTGCTCGGTGGCGTAGGCGCGGCTTTTGGCCTGCATGTCGTCGCGCGAGAGCTTGCGGCCGTATTTTTTCTCGATGGCGTTTTCAATCGGCAGGCCGTGGCAGTCCCAGCCGGGCACGTACAGCGCGTCAAAGCCTTCGAGTTGGCGCGCTTTGACAATCATGTCCTTCAAGATTTTATTGACGGCGTGGCCCATGTGGATTTGGCCGTTAGCGTAGGGCGGGCCGTCGTGCAGGATGAACTTGGGCGCGCCGCTGCGGGCATCGCGCAGGCGCTTGTAGCGACCTTGGTCTTCCCACTGCTTAACCCAGCCGGGCTCGCGCTTGGGCAGGTCGCCGCGCATCGGAAACGGGGTGTCAGGCAGGTTCAAGGTGCTGCGGTAATCCGTAGCGGTAGCTGTAGCGGTGTTTTTGGTATCAGACATGGTGAATTCTTTGCGGGCTTTTGGCGCTTTTGGGGCTTTATCAGCCCAGCCCGAACGTCAGAGCGCTCGGGTGGCTGTGGGAGAAATAAAGAGGGAGAGCTTGATGTTGGCGGTGTGCGCCAACGCTTCAAATTCGGTCGCGCGTGGTTTGGCGGCGGGTTTGCGCGTGGGCGGCAAACCAAGCACGTGCCTCAACGCCATCGCGGGCAATGCCAGTCGTCAGGGCGTCGAGGCTGTCGTATTTGAGCTCGTCGTGCAGTTTGTGCAGCAGTTCCACGCGGATGATTTTACCGTAGGCCCCTTCAGCGCCGAGGTGGGCTGGCCACTCTAGGCAGTGCGTTTCCAGCAGCACCCGGCCGCCGTTGACATCGCTCGGGTCAATCGACGGGCGCACGCCCAAGTTGGCCACGCCGGGCAGGGGTTGCTCGCTCAGGCCGTGGACATGGACGGCAAAAATGCCGCTGGCAGCGGGCTTCCAGTGGGTAAAGCGCAGGTTCAGCGTGCGAAAGCCATCGTCCGCGCCTTGGCGGCTGGCGCCCAGCGCCCGCCCCAGCTTGCGCCCGTGCACCACGTGGCCAGAAATGGCGTAAGGCCGGCCGAGCAATTGCGCCGCCGCCGCCATATCGCCACTGGCCAGCGCTTGGCGCACGGCGGTGCTGGAGATGCGCAGGCCATCGACGACATAGCTCTCCATGCGCCCGACTTCAAAACCCTGGGCGCTGGCGCTGGCTTTGAGCAGCGCGCAGTCGCCCGCGCGCTGCGCACCAAAGCGAAAGTCATCACCGACCAGCACATAGCGCGCGCCCAAGCTGCGCACCAGCACTTCGTCAATAAATGCCTGCGCCGGCTGCGCGGCCAAAGTGGCGTTGAAGGGCAGCACGATGGCTTGCTGTACGCCGCACTGCGCCAGCTCGCTCAGCTTGTCGCGCAGCGTGCCAATGCGCGCCGGTGCCAGCGCAGGTTTGTGGAGCGCGGCGGCAAAGTAGTCGCGCGGATGCGGCTCAAAAGTGAGGGCGCAGCTGACGACGCCGCGCTCTTGGGCTTGGCGATTGAGCAGTGCCAGCATGGCCCGGTGGCCGCGGTGTACGCCGTCAAAGTTACCAATCGTTAGGGCGCAGGCCGGGGCAATACCGGGGTGGTGCAGACCGCGAAAAATGTGCATGGATTGTTATCTTTTTAATAGCTTAAAGCGCACGCCGATTAAGCGCTAGGCAGCGTTTAGACCTGAAAAAAGTGTGTATTGTGACGCACCAGCGGTGTAAATTCTTCACATAAGATGCGGTTGTAACTTTTTGGTAACAGAGTGCCATGACTGCATTTTCTTCTTCTAACTCCGACAGCCGCATCAGTGACGGCGGTTTTTTTCAGCACCACGGTATTTGGGCCCCCGGTGTCAAAGCGTTTCGCCTGTTGCGCTTTAACACCAAGGCGCTGATTATTTCGCTGGCTTTCATGTTGCCGATGCTGACGTTGGTCGGCTGGCTGCTGCACTCCAACTACCAGCAGGCGATGCAGTCGCACATGGACGCCACCCGCCAGCATGTCGAGATTGGCCACGGCATTTTGGCGTGGGCGCACGCGCAAGAGACCTCGGGCGCGATGACCCGCGAGCAGGCGCAAGCGCTGGCGCTGCAATCCATTGCTGGACTGCGCTATGACCGACAAGAGTATTTTTGGATTAACGACTTGCAGCCGCGCATCCTGATGCACCCGATTCGCCCCGAGTTAAACGGCCAAGATGCCAGCCAAATCAAAGACCCGAACGGCTTTGCGCTGTTCACTGCCTTTGCCGACACGGTGCGCCAAAAAGGCAAAGGCTTTGTCCATTACCAATGGCCCCACCCCGGCAGCACCCAAGCGGTGGATAAAGTCTCTTACGTGCAAGGCTTTGGGCCGTGGGGTTGGGTGATTGGCTCGGGCGTGTATGTCGGCGACGTGTTCCAAGCCTTTGTCCACCAGTTGAAAGTGGTGGCTGCTGCGTCACTGCTGACGCTGGTGGTGACGGGTTATTTGTTCCTGTCGTTTTACCGGGTGATGGACGGCGGTCTGAAAGAAACCCGCCGCCACCTGCGCGCCATGACCTCGGGCGACCTGACGACCTCGCCCGCGCCGTGGGGACACGATGAAGCGGCGCAGTTGATGACTGACTTGCGCTCCATGCAAGATGCGCTGCGCACCATGGTGCTGCGGGTGCGCCAGTCGAGTGACGACATCGTCCACTCGGCCAGCGAGATTGCCAGCGGCGCGCTGGATTTGTCGCGCCGCACCGAGCACACTGCCAACAGCTTAGAGCTGTCGGCGTCGTCGATGGAGGAGATCACCGCCACCGTCCACAGCGGCGCTGAGAACACCCAAGAAGCCTCGCAAATGGCGACCCACAACGCCGAAGTGGCTGCCGCTGGTGGCCGGGTGATGGGCGAAGTGGTCAGCACGATGGAGGGCATTCGCGCCTCTTCGGCGCAGATTGGCGACATCGTCAGCACCATTGACGGCATCGCCTTTCAGACCAACATCTTGGCGCTGAACGCCGCTGTCGAAGCCGCCCGCGCTGGCGAACAAGGGCGCGGCTTTGCCGTAGTTGCCAGCGAGGTACGCAGCTTGGCCGGGCGCAGCGCGGCGGCGGCCAAAGAAATCAAAACGCTGATTGACAGCAGCGTGCAGCAAGTGGCGACGGGCACCGACATCGTGCGCAAGGCTGGTGCCACCATCCAAGACATCGTCGCCTCGTCGCAGCGGGTGAACCAATTGCTGGGCGATGTCGCCACTGGTGCGCGCGAGCAAAACTTGGGCATCACCCAAATCACCGAAGCGGTGCAAGAGCTCGACCGCATGACGCAGCAAAACGCCGCGCTGGTCGAAGAAACCGCTGCTGCTGCCGCCGCCATGCAAGAGCAAGCTCACCACTTGGCCGAGGACGTGGCGCGCTTCAAACTGCCAACCAATACACAACTGCAATCGCACAATGCACTAGCGCACAACGCCGTGCCGGACGAGGGCTTTAACTTTGACCAAGCCATTGAGGCGCACCGCCAGTGGAAAGTACGGCTGCGCTCGGCGATTGCCAAGAAAGACAAGCTCGATGCCGACACGATTTGCCGTGACGACCAATGTCCGTTGGGCAAATGGCTGCACGGCGCGGGCGCTCAGCGCTGGAGCCAAAAGCCGCTATTCACCCAGTTGCTGGACAAACATGCCGACTTCCACCAGTCGGCTGGCTCGGTGGCACGCAAGATCAATGCTGGCCAATACGCTGACGCTGAGAGCCTGATTGGCGCTGGCTCGCATTTTTCTAGCGTGTCGTTGGAAGTCACCACCTTGCTCAGCACGGCCAAGCGGCAGTTTTAGTTGTCAAAAATGATAGCTGCTAGCGCATGTATTTAATGGCTTAGAGGCCAAAAACACCATAGAATTTGTGTCCAACTGGGTTGGAGTCCTTAGGCCGGCTTGTGCGCTGTCACCACAAAGCCGTTGACCGGCTCGTTGTTTTCGTGGCGTAGCACGGTGTCTTCGATTTCTATTGGTGCAAAGCCGGCGGCGGCGCACAGCGCCTCTATCGCGCTGCGCTGGTGCGCGTAGCGGCCAGAGGGCTGCAGCACCAGCGCCGCGCCATCCTCGGGCGCGGCTTCGCACGAGAAGATGAATTGCCCGCCCGGCGTCAGAATGCGCAGTGCGTTTGGAATGGCTTTGGACATATCACCCGCGTAGATAAACACATCCAGCGCTGCCAGCACTTGGTACAGCGAGGCGGGCGTATCTTCTAGCGCGTCAAGCAAGTTGACGTGATGGAAGCGGTCATAGACGTTGTGGCGCGCTGCCTGCTCAATCATCCCTTTGGAGATGTCCACGCCAACCAGTGCGCCATCGAGCCGGCCCAAGCACACGCCCAGCAGACCGGTGCCGCAGCCCAAGTCGAGCACGTTGATTTTTTTGTCGGGGTAGCGCGCAATCAGCTGCTTGGCGACTTGCTGGGGCAGTTGGTA
>JAGNUJ010000125.1 GCA_017987055.1 Giesbergeria sp. | reverse complement strand
GTTAAGTTTGCGGTGATTGGTCAGTTTCGCGTCTTTGAAGTCGTCACAGGTTTGTTGATTGCGTCGGACACTCCCATCGCGTTTTTTGGTTTTTTCAGGAGTCCTTCATGGGCAACAAACTTTACGTTGGCAATCTGCCTTACACCTTCCGCGACAGCGATCTGGAGCAAACTTTCAGCCAATACGGCTCGGTTTCTAGCGCCAAAGTCATGATGGAGCGCGACACCGGCCGCTCTAAAGGTTTTGGCTTTGTCGAAATGGGCAGCGATGCCGAAGCCCAAGCCGCTATCCAAGGCGTGCATGGTCAAAACTTTGGTGGCCGTGACCTCGTGGTCAACGAAGCCCGTCCAATGGAGCCACGCGCTCCCCGCACTGGCGGCTACGGCGGTGGCGGCGGTGGCGGCTACGGTGGTGGCGGCGGCGGTGGTGGTGGTTACGGCGGTGGCCGTAGCGGCGGCGGCGGTGGTTACGGCGGCGGCGGCGGCGGTCGCGGCGGCTACTAAGCCAACCCCGCGCTTGCAGAGCTAGCGTCTGCATAAACACATACAAAAAGGAACCCAAGGGTTCCTTTTTTCACGCCTTTTTGCCCAAAATCGCAGCGAAAGTCCAACACATTTCCTGATATCAGCGATAAAACGTGAAAATTTTTACGTTTTTTGCCATCACTGAGAAATATCGCGGGCTGACAATGCCATATTGTCAAATATGTTCTGCCTCACTGGGCGCAGTGGCGGCAGAACATCGTTCGTGTGGATGGCGATGCATCGGATGCGCTGCCTGCGCTGCCCGTATCCCATCCGCCCATTTATTGATGTGTTTTTCAGGAGTCCCTTCATGGGCAACAAACTGTATGTGGGCAACTTGCCCTACGGTATGCGCGATATAGATTTGGAGCAGGCATTTGGTCAGTTTGGCCACGTCAGTAGCGCCAAGGTCATGATGGAGCGCGACACTGGCCGCTCTAAAGGCTTTGGCTTTGTCGAAATGGGTAGCGATGCCGAAGCGCAAGCCGCCATCCAAGGCATGAACGGCCAATCGGTCGGTGGACGCAATATGGTCGTCAACGAAGCCCGCCCGATGGAGCCACGCCCACCCCGCAGCGGTGGTTTTGGCGGTGGTGGCTACGGCGGTGGACGCGAAGGCGGCGGCTATGGCGGCGGTCGCAATGATGGTGGCGGCTACGGCGGCGGTCGCAATGATGGTGGCGGCTACGGTGGCGGCGGCTACGGTGGTGGTGGTTACGGCGGCGGTGGTCGCAGCGAAGGCGGTGGCTACGGCGGTGGCGGCGGTCGCAATGAAGGCGGTGGCTTGCGCAGTCCTTACGGTGGTGGCGGTCAGCGCAGCGGTGGTGGCGGCGGTCGCGGCCAAGGCGGCGGCTACGGTGGCGACAATTACTAAGCACCAGCCTTTGTCTTAACTTACACAAAAAGCAAAATTCCAGCGCGGAATTTTGCTTTTGTAGTTTAATTAACAGTGTTTTTAGCCTCTAAGCCTTTAAACACATGCGCTAGCAGCTATCATTTTTGATGAAAATACGCTCAGCGCCCTGGCATCAACATGCCGCGCACCCGACCACGCAATTGCAGTACCTGCTCTAAATTGTCGTAGGCCATGCTGTCAGCGGTAAATTGATCGCGCCCTCGGGTGATGACGACTGGCTGGTTCGAGCTAACCCGCTCAGTTTGTGGCCAAGCGTGCAAAAATTCACTGCGAAACTCCAAACGTGGCTGCGCCCGTCCCCGCGCTGGCGTTATCGCTTCGCGCGTGACCACGGCACCGCCAAACAACTGCACTTCTGAGCCGTCGGCATTGGTTAGCGCGCGCTTGGCAGTAGCGTGGGTCAAACGGCCGTTGGGCGCCACCGAGCGTATCTTGGCAGCGTCAATCTCCAGCGTGTCGGTGTCTGGGTAATGGCGCGCCAAACTGCCTTGCACTTCGCTTTGTAGGCGCCCTGTGGCATCAAAATTTTTGACCGAAAAATCCGCCATGAAATAGTCTGGCTCGTGCTTGGGCGCAGACACCAGCACCGGCGCAGCGGGCTGCGGTGCGTGGCGCACCAGCCACCAAGTGCCCAGCGCCAGCGTGCCCATCAAAATCACTGGCAGGTACAGAGTGACACTCTCCCAGCCGCGACGCGCCAGCATTCTCATGCGCAGTAGGGCGCGAGCAGCGCCGCGTACTGACCGTTAGCGACCAGCAATAAATCGCACAGTTGGCGCGCTGCGCCATCGCCGCCACGTGCGGGGGTAATGTAGTGCGCAGCCGCCAGCACTTCGCACTGCGCATTGGCTGGCGCGCAGGCAAAAGCACTGCGGCGCAACATCGGTAAATCCGGCCAGTCGTCGCCCATCGCCGCTGCTTGCGACCATTGCAAACCTAACGTGGCCAAAATTTTCTCAGCAGCGGGCAGCTTGTCTTCGGTACCAAACACCGCATGCTCTATGCCCAAAGCGCGCAGCCGCACGCGCAGCGGTGCCGAATCGCGGCCGGTAATCACCGCTGGCGTAATGCCAGCTTTTTGCAGCAATTTCAGGCCGTGGCCATCGAGCGTGTTGAAGCGCTTGAGGGTTTCGCCACTCTCGCTGAAATAAATGCCGCCATCAGTCAGCACGCCATCGACATCGAAAAACGCCACGCGCACGTCTTGGGCGCGCAGCAACAACTCAGGCTCAAATTGCAGGGCGGGGGTCATAAGAAGGTGAGATGTAATTTTTTAAATGACTTTGGCACGCATCAAGTCGCCAATGTGAACCATGCCGACTAAGCGTGACTGGCCATCCACCACCAGCACACTGGTGATGCTGTGCGCCTCCATCAAAGTGGCGGCGTCCACCGCCAATGCGTCGCTGGCAATGGTGCGCGCACGCGGGTGCATTACCTGTTCGGCGGTGGTGCCGCGCAAATCAGCGCCGGCTTCGATGCGGCGGCGCAGGTCGCCATCGGTAAAGATGCCCAGCACGCGCTGCTCACCATCGACCACGGCAGCGGCACCGGCACCTTTGGCACTCATCTCGCGCATCAGTTCGCTAAAACTCGCCTGCGCTAATACGCGCGGCACTTGGTCGCCGCTGCGCATGATGTCGCTGACGTGGGTCAGCAGCTTGCGTCCCAAGGCACCGCCGGGGTGCGAGCGGGCAAAGTCTTCGGCGCGAAAACCTCGCGCATCCAGTAGCGCCACAGCCAACGCGTCGCCCATCGCCAGTTGCGCGGTGGTGCTGGCAGTCGGTGCCAAGTTGAGCGGACAGGCTTCGCGCTCAACGCTGCAGTCCAGTGCCACATCGGCATGGCGCGCCAGCGAGGATTGCGCGTTGCCGGTAATCGCAATCAGCGGCGCACCCAAGCGCTTGAGCACTGGCAGGATGGCGGTCAACTCAGCGCTTTCGCCGCTGTTTGAAATCGCCAACACTACGTCGTGCGCCGTGACCATGCCGAGGTCGCCGTGGCTGGCTTCTGCCGGGTGAACGAACATCGCCGGCGTGCCAGTCGAGGCCAAGGTGGCGGCAATTTTGCGCCCGACATGGCCGCTTTTGCCCATGCCCATGACGACGACGCGTCCCGGTATCTGCAGCATTTTTTGTACCGCTTGGGCAAAACGCCCATCCAAGCGTTCACTCAAGCCCAGCAGGGCTGCAGCTTCGATGGCAAAGGTTTCGCGCGCCAAGCGCAAGGCTTGATCGGCGTCAAAGGGGGGCAAAGCGCCGGCGGCTGGGTACATCCCGCCGATTCTATCGGCGCGGGGGCTAGCGCTCCGCTAGCATTCAGGGATGTCCTCACTTGCCTTGACCTTGTTGTATCTGCTGGCTGCAGTCCTGGGTGTCGTTGTCTGCCGCAGTCTGAAACTCCCGCCCATGCTGGGCTATTTGGCAGCGGGGGTAATGATAGGACCGCACGCGCTGGCACTAGCGCAAAACTCCGAAAGCGTGCGCCATCTGGGCGAATTTGGTGTGGTTTTCTTGATGTTTGCCATTGGTCTGGAGTTCAGCCTGCCCAAGCTGCGCGCCATGCAGCGCAATGTGTTTGGCCTCGGGCTGTTTCAAGTCGCGCTGACGATGGGCTGCGCTTTTGGCGGCACTTTGTTGTTAGCGGCGTTTTTTGGCGGTGTCTGGGACGTGAGCTGGCAAACCGCGCTGGCGCTGTCGGGCACCATGTCGATGAGCAGCACCGCCATCGTCGTCAAGCTAATGGCCGAGCGCGCCGAGCTGGAAACCGAGCATGGTCGGCGCATTTTGGGCATCTTGCTGTTCCAAGACTTGGCGGTGGTGCCGCTCTTGGTGCTGATTCCAGCGCTGGGTTCGTCGCCCGACCAATTGCTGAGCGCGCTGGGCTGGGCGCTGCTCAAAGCCGCTGTTTTGGTCACCGTACTGCTGACCGGCGGTCAAGGCGTGATGCGCTGGTGGCTGACACTGGTAGCGCGGCGCAAGAGCGAAGAGCTGTTCATGCTGAATCTGCTGCTGATCACGCTGGGCTTGGCGTGGCTGACTGAGTTGGCCGGCCTGAGCTTGGCACTGGGCGCCTTTATTGCCGGGGTGCTGGTGTCAGAGACCGAATACCGCCACCAGGTGGGCACTGACATTCGGCCATTTCACGATGTGCTGCTGGGGCTGTTTTTTATCACCATCGGCATGATGCTCGACTGGCACATCTTGCTAGAGCAATGGATGCTGGTGCTGAGTTTGCTGCTGGTGCCGCTGGTGCTCAAAACCAGCATTATTTTGCTGCTAGCGCGGCTGATGGGTGCCACCACTGGCGTGGCGATGCGCAC
>JAGNUJ010000124.1 GCA_017987055.1 Giesbergeria sp. | reverse complement strand
CAGGCGCTGGCGGCGCTGGACGTGCTGGCCTGCTTTGCCGAGCGCTCGCTGACCTTGAACTGGTGCGCGCCGCAGTTTGTGCCCGAGCCGTGCATCGACATCGACGCCGGCCGCCACCCGGTGGTCGAAGCGCGGTTGGCTGAAACATCCAGCGGCGCCTTCATCGCCAACCACACGCGGCTCAACGCCAACACGCGCCTGCAAATCATCACCGGCCCCAACATGGGCGGCAAATCGACCTATATGCGGCAAGTGGCGCTGATTGTGTTGCTGGCCAGCATGGGCAGCCATGTGCCGGCCAGCGCCTGCCGCTTGGGGCCGATTGATGCCATCCACACCCGCATTGGCGCGGCGGACGATTTGGCCAATGCCCAATCGACTTTCATGCTAGAGATGACCGAAGCGGCGCAAATTTTGCACGCCGCCACGCCGCACAGCTTGGTGTTGATGGACGAGATTGGCCGGGGCACCAGCACCTTTGACGGCCTAGCGCTGGCCAGCGGCATTGCCACGCACCTGCACGACAAGACCAAGGCCTTCACGCTGTTTGCCACGCACTACTTCGAGTTGACCGAGCTGCCGGCCACGGCACGCCACGCCATCAACCTGCACGTGGCAGCGGTCGAGTCGGGCGCGGATATTGTGTTTCTGCACGAAATTGCGCCGGGGCCGGCCAGCCGCAGCTATGGCATTCAGGTGGCCAAGTTGGCTGGCGTGCCAGCGGCGGTGCTGCACCACGCCCGCCACGCGCTGGCGGCGCTGGAAGAGCGCGCCAGCGCTGGCGATACACAGGTCGATTTATTCGCCGCTCCACCCGCGCCCGAGTCGGCTGGCGCCAGCCCATTGCAAGCGGCGCTAGCCAGCCTGCAGCCCGACACCCTCAGCCCGCGCGAGGCGCTAGATGCGCTGTACCAGCTGAAAAAATTGGCGCAGATGGACAAGGATGGCGCTTAAGGTGCTGCTGCGATTCAGGGCAAAGCGGCCATTTTTTGTGATAAATAAATTTCATGAAATGAAATTTGTTTGTCACATGACGATAAATAAAATTT
Source organism: Giesbergeria sp. (assembly GCA_017987055.1). GTDB lineage: Bacteria > Pseudomonadota > Gammaproteobacteria > Burkholderiales > Burkholderiaceae_C > Simplicispira. The sequence continues at coordinate 3,812 of JAGNUJ010000124.1, read as the reverse complement.
GTTTGAACTGCATTTCATTTCTTAATATGAAAAATTTTTGCGTAATAAGAAATGATTTTTGTAAGTGGTTGAATTTAAATGTGAAAAATAAGTCTTGTATAAGACATAAGAGCTTGCCCATGTGCGGCAGAAGAACTACAGTATCTCCATCGCCCAGCGCTCTGTTGGGCAGCCAATTTCAACTAACTGATGGAGTGACCTTAATGTCCAAAGCCCCCCAACTGACCCGCGAACAACAAATCGCCGCCCTTGAGCACGACTGGGCAACTAACCCCCGCTGGAAGGGTGTCAAGCGTGGTTACAGTGCTGCTGACGTGGTGCGTTTGCGCGGCTCTTTGCCTATTGAGCACACTTTGGCTAAGCGTGGTGCCGAGAACCTCTGGGCCAAAATCAACGGCGAGTCGAAAAAGGGCTACGTCAACGCCTTTGGCGCTATCTCTGCCGGCCAAGCCATGCAGCAAGCCAAAGCCGGCCTCGAAGCCGTCTACCTGTCGGGCTGGCAAGTCGCTGCCGACGGCAATACGTCCGAAACCATGTACCCCGACCAGTCGCTGTACGCCTATGACTCGGTGCCCACCATGGTGCGCCGCATCAACAACACGTTCAAACGTGCAGACGAAATCCAGTGGAGCCGTGGCATCAACCCCGGTGACGAAGGTTTCATCGACTACTTCCTGCCTATCGTGGCTGACGCAGAAGCTGGCTTTGGCGGCGTGTTGAACGCGTTTGAGCTGATGAAGAACATGATTGCCGCTGGCGCATCCGGTGTTCACTTCGAAGACCAACTGGCTGCAGTGAAGAAGTGCGGCCACATGGGCGGCAAAGTGTTGGTGCCTACGCAAGAAGCTTGCGAGAAGCTGATCTCGGCCCGTTTTGCGGCTGACGTGATGGGCGTGCCCACCATCATCTTGGCGCGTACCGATGCGGAAGCGGCCAACCTGATCACCAGCAACCACGATGCCAACGACCAAGCTTTCCTGACCGGCGAGCGTACGCAAGAAGGCTTCTACCGCGTCAAAAACGGTCTGGAGCAGTCCATCAGCCGCGGCGTGGCTTACGCTCCTTACGCCGACTTGGTGTGGTGCGAAACCGGCGTGCCAGACATCGGCTTTGCGCGTGAATTCGCTCAAGCTGTGTTGGCTGCCAACCCCGGCAAGCTGTTGTCGTACAACTGCTCGCCCTCGTTCAACTGGAAGAAAAACCTCAACGATTCGCAAATCGCATCGTTCCAGGAAGATCTGTCGGCATTGGGCTACAAGTTCCAGTTCATCACGCTGGCCGGTATCCATATCAACTGGTACAACAGCTTCCAGTTTGCCCACGCCTACGCCCGTGGCGAAGGCATGAAGCACTACGTCAACATGGTGCAAGAGCCAGAATTTGCCGCACGTGACAAGGGCTACACCTTCGTGTCGCACCAGCAAGAAGTCGGCGCTGGCTACTTCGACGACGTGACCACCGTGATCCAAGGCGGCTCCTCGTCGGTGAAAGCTCTGACCGGTTCGACCGAAGAAGAGCAGTTCCACTGATAGACGCTGTGCGCCGCTAAGGCGCGCGCGGACAAAAGAGCCCAACGCGTTTGCTTTGGGCTCTTTTTATTAGCAGTGCAGTAAAATGCGCGCCTATTTAAAGCACAAAGTCAAAGCGCGGTGGCTGTCCGCGCTTTTTGCTTTCAGGCTTCGGTTCGCTCCGCGCGGCTGGTAATTGGCCACTGATAAGGTTTGACAAGGATTTTCATGATTCACATAACGCTCCCTGACGGTTCTCAACGCGAATATCCCGGTCCGGTCACCGTGGCTGAAGTGGCAGCCTCGATTGGCACTGGCCTAGCCAAAGCGGCTTTGGCTGGAAAAATCGGCGATACGGTAGTCGATACCAGCTTTCAGATCACGCAGGACAGCGCACTGTCTATCGTCACCGCCAAAGATGCCGATGGCTTGGATGTGATTCGCCACTCGACCGCTCACTTGTTGGCCTATGCCGTCAAAGAGCTGTTTCCCGATGCACAAGTGACGATTGGCCCGGTGATTGACAACGGCTTCTTCTACGACTTCTCCTACAAGCGCCCGTTTACGCCCGAGGACTTGACCGCCATTGAAAAGCGCATGGCCGAGTTGGTTGCCAAAGATGAACCCGTTTCCCGCCGCGTACTGCCACGCGACGAGGCCGTCGCCTACTTCAAAGGCTTGGGCGAGCACTACAAAGCAGAAATCATTGCCAGCATTCCCAGCAATGAAGACGTCAGCCTGTACCGCGAAGGCAATTTCGAAGATCTGTGCCGTGGCCCGCACGTGCCCAGCACCGGCAAGCTGAAATTTTTCAAACTGATGAAGGTCGCCGGCGCTTACTGGCGCGGCGACCATCGCAATGAAATGCTGCAGCGCATTTATGGCACCGCGTGGGCGACCAAAGACGAATTGCAGCAGTACCTGACCATGCTGGAGGAGGCCGAAAAACGTGACCACCGCAAGCTGGGTCGCGAGCTGGATTTGTTCCACATCGACGAGCATTCGCCGGGCACGGTGTTTTGGCACCCCAAGGGCTGGACGCTGTGGCAAGAGGTCGAGCAATACATGCGCCGCATTTACCAGACCAGTGGCTACCAAGAGGTCAAAGGCCCGCAGATTCTCGACCGCACGCTGTGGGAGAAAACCGGCCACTGGGACAAGTACCGCGACAACATGTTCACGACCGACAGCGAAAAGCGTGACTACGCTTTGAAGCCGATGAACTGCCCCGGTCACATTCTGATTTTTAACCAAGGCATCAAGAGCTACCGCGATTTGCCGCTGCGCTACGGCGAGTTTGGCCAATGCCACCGCAACGAGCCAACCGGCGGTCTGCACGGCATCATGCGCGTGCGTGGTTTTACACAAGATGACGGCCACATTTTCTGCACCGAAGCGCAAATCCAGTCAGAAGTGCTGGCGTTTACAACGCTGCTGCAAAAGGTGTATGCCGACTTTGGCTTTACCGACATCATCTACAAAGTCGCCACCCGCCCCGAAGCGCGCATTGGCAGCGATGAGAGCTGGGATATTGCTGAAAAAGCGCTGATTGACAGCTTGGAGGCTTCTGGTTGCGCCTACGAAATCACCCCCGGTGAAGGCGCGTTTTACGGCCCGAAGATTGAATACACCTTAAAAGACGCTATCGGTCGCCAATGGCAGTGCGGCACGATCCAGGTGGACTTCTCGATGCCCGAGCGCTTGGGTGCCGAATACGTCGGCGAGGACGGCAACCGCCACCGCCCGGTAATGCTGCACCGTGCGATTGTCGGCAGCTTGGAGCGCTTTATTGGTATCTTGATTGAGCAACACGCTGGCGCTTTGCCGACGTGGCTGGCGCCGGTGCAGGTGGCGGTGCTTAACATCACTGATGGTCAGGCCGATTACTGTCGCGAAATTGCCGCAAAACTGCAAAAAGCCTTGCCACATCAACCGCTGCGGGCGGCGCTTGATCTTCGCAACGAAAAGATTACGTATAAAATACGCGAGCATTCGATGCAAAAGTTGCCGTTTATTCTTGTCGCTGGCGACAAAGAACGTGCAGCTGGTGCGGTCGCAGTGCGCGCCCGGGGCAATAAAGACCTCGGTGTTATGTCTCTTGATGCATTCATTGAACTCATCAGCCAAGCCATAGCAGCAAAAGCGTAGTTTTTAAAATACGCCAAAGAAGCTACACTTTTTGTAGCATTTAGAACCAAGGGTGATAGCCATAGCTACTGAATTTCGTGATCGTCGCCACCGCGAAGAGCGCAAACATCGTTTGAACCGTGAAATCATGGCGCCTGAAGTGCGCCTGTCTGGACC
>JAGNUJ010000035.1 GCA_017987055.1 Giesbergeria sp. | reverse complement strand
GCGAGGCGCTGATTGACCCGGGCGGCATCGACGGCAACGGCCCCGGTTTGGGGCTGCTGCCGCTGGTGACACTGTTTGAGCCAGCCAAAACTGTGTGCCACAGCCAAGCGCGCTTTGGCGAACTGGCTGCAGGCGCGTGGGCCAAGCTGTCGGGTGTGCAAGTGTCGGGCTACGAAATCCACCACGGCCAGACGCAGCAACACACCGCGATGGCCAAAGCCGGTGACGTCGCCCGCGAGGTGCTGCCCGGTTTGGCGTGGCAAAACGCGCGCGGCAACGTGTTGGGGCTGTATCTGCACGGCCTGTTTGAAGACCCGGCTGCCTTGCAAGCGCTGTTTGGCTCCACCCACGGCGCGCCGGTGCGCACGCTGGACAACGTCTTTGACGGCTTGGCCGATGCGCTGGAGCGGCACTTTGCGCCGGGCGTGTTGGCTTCTTTGATTCAACCCTGATTGTTTTTTATGACCCTCACTACTGCTGTCTCGACCATCCCCACTATTGTTGACTTGCACGATGACGCTCTCAGCGCCCGGCTGCAGCATTGCATCGACCACAAAACCAAGCCGCTGGGCGCGTTGGGCGCGCTGGAAAAGCTGGCGCTGCGTATTGGCACGATTGTGGGCAGCGACGCGCCGCAATTGCAGCAGCCGCAAATGCTGGTCTGCGCCGCTGACCACGGGCTGGCGGCGCGCGGCGTCTCGGCCTATCCAAGCGATGTGACGTGGCAGATGGTGGAGAACTTTCTCGCCGGTGGCGCTGCGGTCAGCGTGTTGGCGCGCCAGCATGGGCTGGCGCTGACAGTGGTCGATTGCGGCGTGGCGCGCGAGATTGCGCCGCGCGCCGCCGCGCCCGGTCAGCCGCAACTGCTGCTGCGCAAAGTCGCGCCCGGCACGCAAGACGCTTCTGTTGGCCCGGCGATGAGTGCCACGCAGTGCGCACAAGCGATAGCCATTGGCTGTGATGTGGTGCGCAGCCTGCCCGGCAACGCCCTGCTGCTGGGCGAGATGGGCATTGGCAACACCTCGGTGGCGTCGCTGCTGCTCTCGCGGCTGTGCGGGGTGTCGCTGGATGACTGCACTGGTGCCGGCACCGGGTTGGATGTGGCTGGCGTCACGCGCAAACGCGCGGTGCTGGAGCAAGCGCTGGCCGCCAACGCCGGTGCGGTCGAGCCGCTGGACGCGCTGGCGGCACTCGGCGGCTTTGAGGTCGCCGCGCTCACGGGGGCTGTGCTGCAAGCTGCGCTAGAGCGGCGCGTCATTGTTGTCGATGGCTTTATCACCAGCGCCGCCGTGCTGGTGGCGGCGCGTTTGCAGCCGCACGTGCTGCAGCGCTGCGTCTTTGCCCACGGCTCGGCCGAGCCGGGGCACGCGCTGATGCTGGCGCAACTGGGCGCGCAGCCGCTGCTCAATTTGGGGCTGCGCTTGGGCGAAGGCTCGGGCGCGGCGCTGGCGTGGCCGCTGCTGCAATCGGCCTGCGCTGTTTTGCGCGAGATGGCCAGCTTTGAGGCGGCTGGGGTGGCAAAGCGTGTTGCAAACGCTTGAAGCGTTTTGGGCTTCAAGCGCTTATAGGACGTGCGCTAGCAGCTATCAAAATAAAAGTAATTGCATCCCCCCAAAAACCTCAACACACAAACCTCTTTCAGCGCAAGCTGCAAAAGCGCGAAGTTGCGCCCAACCATACCAAGGATGTCTCTATGAAAAAAATCTCCACATCAGCTCTGGCTTTGGCCGTCACCCTCACCTGCGCAGACGCGGCCATAGCGCAAAAGCCTGCGCCGCTGTCTGCTGCGGCATCGACCCCCCCAAGCGCTGGGCTGGATGCAGGGCTTTGCGCCCGCCGCTGACAAAACCATCCGCTTTACCGACCCCGATTTTTTCGCCTTCCCCAAGCTGCGCTGGACGGTGTGTAACTTTCGCCAGCTAATGCCCACCGTGGGCGTCGACAAAGGCCGCAGCGCCAGCAGCGCGCTGGCGCTGGCGCTGGATGCGTCGCTCGACCAAGTGGGCTTTACGCCACTGGGCAGCGACAAAAAAATAACGTGGAAAGAGGCGTTTGATGCCAACTACAGCGACGGCGTCATCGTGCTGCACCACGGCCGCGTGGTGTATGAGCGTTACGCGGGTTGTTTGACGCCCGAGACCCTGCACGGTGCCATGTCGGTCACCAAGTCGCTGACGGGCTTGCTCGCTGAGATACTGGTGGTCGAAGGAGCATTGGATGAAAACGCCCTAGTCGGTACGCTAATTCCTGAGCTAAAGGCCAGCGCTTTTGGTGACGCCACGGTGCGCCAATTGATGGATATGACCACGGCGCTGGACTACTCGGAAAACTATGCCGACCCCAATGCCGAGGTCTGGGCCTATGCCAAGGCCGGTAGCCCCTTGCCACCGCCGCCCGGCTACACCGGCCCGCGCAGCTATTTTGACTATTTGCAGACGGTGAAGAAAAAGGGCGAGCACGGCGGCGCGTTTGGTTACAAAACCGTCAATGCCGACGCGCTGGGCTGGTTGGTTGCGCGCGCCACGGGGAAATCGGTGGCGCAAGAGCTGTCCGAGCGCATCTGGAGCCGCTTGGGCGCTGAGCGCGAGGCGTTCTACACCGTCGATTCGATCGGCACGCCGTTTGCCGGTGGCGGCTTCAACGCCACGCTGCGCGATATGGCGCGGCTGGGGCAGTTAATGCTCAACGATGGCCGTTGGGGCAATGAACAAATCGTGCCCGCCGAGGCGATTGCCCGCATCCGCAGCGGCGGCAAGAAGGAAACTTTTGCCAAGGCCGATTACAAGCTGCTGTCAGGTTGGAGCTATGGCGGCATGTGGTGGATCAGTAACAACGAACACGGTGCTTATGCCGCGCGCGGGGTGCATGGTCAAACCATTTGGATTGATCCAAAGGCTGACATGGTGATTGCGCGTTTTGCCTCTCACCCGGTGGCGGCGAATGCGGCCAACGATCCAACCTCCTTGCCCGCTTACCGCGCGGTGGCCGAGCACCTGATGGCGCACGACACCGCGCCGCTGCTGGGCCAAGAGTGGGTGATTGAAGATATCGCCAGTGCCGGCGTCATCGACAACAGCCACGCCGCGTTGCAGTTTTTGCCCGATGGCCGTTTGGCCGGTAGCACTGGCTGCAACCGCATTTTGGGCAGCTATGAGAGCAACTCCACAAAGCTGAGCCTCCAGCTCGGCGGCACCACCATGATGGCTTGCCCGCCAGCGCTGATGAACCAAGAGCAAAAACTGCTCCAACTGCTGCCGAAAGTGGTCAGTTACCGCATCGACCGCACTGGCGCGCTGGAGCTGCGCACGCCAGGCAAGCAAACCATCGTCGCCCGCCGTCAAAACTGAGGGAGTGTTTACGGTGCCGGCGTTTTCGGCTTGAAGTCGCAATACGCCGCCACCGCGCACTCCCAGCAGCGCGGCTTGCGCGCTTGGCAGACGTAGCGACCCAGCAAAATCAGCCAGTGGTGCGAATCCACCGCGTACTCGGGCGGTACGCGCTTCAGAAGCTGCATTTCTACCGCCAGCGGCGTTTTGCCCAGTGCCAAGCCGGTGCGGTTGCTGACGCGAAAAATATGCGTATCCACCGCCATCGTTGGCTGGCCAAAAGCCACGTTCAACACCACGTTGGCGGTTTTGCGGCCCACGCCCGGAAGGGCTTCTAGCGCCTCGCGCGTGTTGGGTACGACGCTGGCGTGCTGCTCGATGAGGATGCGGCAGGTGGCCAGCAAATGCTTGGCCTTGCTGCGAAACAGGCCGATGGTTTTGATGTATCCCTCCAGCCCCTCTTGCCCCAAGTCAAGCATGGCTTGGGGCGTGTTGGCGACGGCAAACAGCGCTGGCGTGGCTTTGTTGACGCTCACGTCGGTGGCCTGCGCTGAGAGCAGCACAGCGGTCAGCAACTCAAAATGGCTGGTGTATTGCAGCTCAGTTTTGGGCTGCGGATTGGCGGCTTGCAGGGTGGCAAAAAAAGGCTTGATGAGCGCGGTTTTCATCGCCCTGAGTTTAGGGCCCGCTGTGGGCAGTCCGCCGGCATTTACGAGCCGTTAGCGGGCACCTCGTACGTGTATTCCCGCAACAAGCCGCCCCCTTCGACGCTGCCTTGGGGCATTTGTTGCAGGCGCTTTACGCAGGCGGCGCGGTCTTCGGGGACTTTAAAAACTTCGCAACGCGCGAAAGCATTGCGCTCGTAATCGGTGGAGCCATAGTTTTGGCTGCTGGTGGCCAGACTGGCGGCATTGGCGGGTTCTTGACCGTCCATATTGCGGTGGTGGCGCGGCTTGTGGTGGCGCTGCGTGCGGTGCTCAGCGCGCTGCGGGCGCTGGTGCATGCGCGGCGTTGTGGGTGTGGACTGGGCGGCAGGAGCTGCAACCGCCGCTGGCGCTGCGGGCATATCGGTCGCCGGGGTTTGAGCGCCGGCGGGAAGCATCAACAGCATGGCCGAGGCCACAGTGCTGATTTGCAATGAGCGGGAGATCCAAGAGAATTTCATGGGGAACCTTTAAAAGTGAATCACACTTTGTAGAGCATGCTGGCTGCAATGCGCCAGCGCCGTCAGCCGCAGGCGACAGTGCGTGCAGGAATGGGCTGACAATTCGCCTTCATTTTTGTCTTGATTGAAAGCTGCGCCCATGCAATTTGCCGACCGCCTCCAGAACGTTGAAACCTCCGCCATCCGCGAGCTGTTTAAGCTGCTGGGCAAGCCCGGCATCATCAGCTTTGCCGGTGGCTTTCCCGACAGCGCGCTGTTTGATGTGGACGGCATTCGCGCTGCCAGCCAGCAAGCGCTGCAGGACGAGCCGGGCGCGGCGCTGCAGTACGGCGCCACCGAGGGCTACCAGCCACTGCGCGAACAGCTCGCCCAGTTCATGGCCAGCAAAGGCGTGCAGGGCGTAGCGCCCGAGAACCTCATCGTCACCACCGGCAGCCAGCAGGCGCTGGATTTGCTGGGCAAAACGCTGATCAACCCCGGCGACAAAGTGATCGTCGAAGGCCCGACCTTTTTGGCGACGATTCAGTGCTTTCGCCTGTACGGCGCCGAGCTGATCAGCGCGCCCATCGACGGCCAAGGCGTGAAAACCGACGAATTAGAAAAACTCATCGCTGAACATAAGCCGAAATTTGTTTACCTCATCCCCACCTTTGGCAACCCCAGCGGCGCGCTGCTGAGCTTGGAGCGGCGTAAAAAAGTGTTGGAGCTGGCCGTCCAATACCAAACCACCATCGTCGAAGACGACCCATATGGCGACCTGTATTTTGGCGACGCACCGCCGCCGCCCAGCCTGCTGGCGCTGTCGGCCAGCGTGCCCGGCAGCCGTGAATTGCTCATCCACTGCGGCAGCCTGAGCAAAGTGCTCTCGCCCGGCCTGCGCGTGGGCTGGATGGTGGCGCCTGCCGCCCTGCTGGCCAACGCCACCATGTGCAAACAGTTCAGCGACGCGCACACCAGCACCTTTGCCCAAGCCACGGCCGCGCATTACCTGCAGGCCGGCCGCATGCCGGCCACGCTGGCCAAAGTGCGCGCGGTCTACGCCGAACGCGCCCAAGCGATGGCCGAGGCGCTGCGGCGCGAACTGGGCGATGCGGTCGAGTTCGTCCAGCCCCAAGGCGGCCTGTTCTTTTGGGTGCGCCTGACTGGCGCTGGCGGCAAAGAGGCCGACGGCGCGCAGCTGGCAAAACGCGCCATCGAGCACGGCGTGGCCTTTGTGCCCGGCGCGCCGTTTTATTGCGCCCAGCCCGACAAAGCCACGCTGCGCTTGTCGTTTGCCACCGCCGATGTCGAAAAAATCCGCGAGGGCGTGGCCCGCTTGGCGCGGGCGCTGTGAGCTGATTGGGCGGCGTTCGAGTGCGCTTGACCGGGGCAAAACCTCGGTCGGTTACACTCAATTATGGTTATTCAGCATTCACTACAACACACATTGTTGATTTGCATTGGCTTTTCGCAAGCCAACGCCATCGAGTTAAACCCTTGCTTTGGTACCTTGATTTGTCGCAAGCCAACCCGTGAAAGGGCTTGACGCAATGCAAGAGTCTTGTTTAACGGTAGAAAGCTTAGGGGCCGCTTTTGGCAGCAAAACCGTGCTGGCGCAGGTGGATTTCAGCGTCGCGCCCCTGTCGGTGACGGTGCTGCTGGGGCCGCCCGGAGCGGGCAAATCAACCGTGCTGCGCGCGCTGGCCGGACTGAACACTGCCAGCGCGCGCTACCAAGAAAGCGGTCAGGTGCGCTACCAAGGCCAGCCGCTGACGCCCGCGCACCGGCCCCACTTTGTCCAGCAAAGCACCCGCCTGATGGCCACCACCGTACTCGACGCGCTGGCCGAGCCGGTGCGCGAGCGGCTGGCGCTGCCCGAGCCGGCGTTGCGCCAATGGGTGGCCGACTACGTCACGCGCATGGGTTTTCCCGAGCTGCAGACGTCGTTTGACCTCAAAACGGTTGAGCTGCCCGCCGTGCAGCTGCGCGCCGTCTCCATCTTGCGCGAGGCGGTGTGCGAGCCGGCGCTGCTGATGCTGGACGGGCCAACCACCGATTTGTCGGATTACGAGGCCTATTTGCTGCTCGATTTGCTGCGCGCCGTGGCCCGCCACTCGGCCTTGCTGCTGGTGCTGGACAACCACAAGCACGCGCAAATGCTGGGCCAGCAGGTGGTGCTACTGGCCGGCGGGCGGGTGCAAGAGGCCGGCGCGATGGAGTCGTTTTTGTCGGCACCGCAGTCGGCGCCCGGTCAGCAGTTTGTCCGCACGGGCAGTTGCACCGCCGCTGCGCCCGAGGCGCTGGCCGCTGCAGTGGCCGGTGTTGCGGCCCCTGCTGCGCCAGCCGCTGGCCCCAGCGGCTTTGCATGGCTGGTGCCGGGCCAGCTGGCCGGCACGCCCTTGCCCGGCGCGGTGCAAGACATTGATGCCGACTTGGCCGCGCTCAAAGCCGCCGGCATCACTTGGCTGATCACGCTGACCGAGCAAGACCTGCCGCAAGAAGCCCTGCGCCGTCACGGCCTAAGCAACCTGCACCTGCCGATCTACAGCTTGGAGCCGCCCACCGTGGCGCAAAACCAAATGCTGCTCAAGCGCATGGAAATGCTGCTGGCGCAAGGCCAGGTGCTGGCCGTGCACTGCTTGGGCGGCATTGGCCGCACCGGCACCGTGCTGGCCGCGTGGCTGGTGCGCGAGGGGCTGACAGCGGTCGAAGCCCTGCGCCGCGTGCGCCTGATTGATGCGCAATATGTGCAAACCGCCGAGCAAGAAGAGTTTCTGCAGCGCTACGAAGACGCCATCCTGCGCCGCATTATTTAAGCCCATTAACCAAGGAAAAAATCTATGAGTTTTGACGACGCCCTTCAAACTGCCGCTAATTCAATCCCCGAATGCGTGGCCGCCGGCTATGTGGACGTGGCTTCGGGCATGTTGCTGTCGATCACGACGGTGGCCTCGCACCCGCGCCAAGTGATTGACATGCTGGCCGCTGCCACGGGCGACCTGTTCAACGGCGAAAGCGTCACGATGATTGAACGCATGTTCAAAAAAGCGCGTGGCCTGCAAGACGATTACCACTATTTTCAGGAAGTCATCGTCAACAGCGAGAACCTGCTGCACGTGTTTTTGCGCGGCAAAACTAACCCCGAATACGTGGCGGTGTTTGTCTGCCGCAAAAGCGCCAACCTCGGCATGGCGCTGACCAAGGCGCGTTTGGCCCTGCCGGCGCTCGAAGCGGCGTTTTAAGCGCTCTTAAAAAGAGAGCTAGTACCGCACGTGTTTAAACAGTTTCAAGGTGTTTTAATGCTGAAACCCTTTAAACACGTGCGCTAGCAGCTCACTTTTTAATCGATGGCTTCTATCTTGCCCAGCGCGGCAAACACCCGCGCCGCGGCGTAAGCGTCGTTGGCGGCGTAGAGCAGCTGCGATGCGGTCAACTGCGGATTGGCCCAGTTGGAGGTTGCCGCCTTTTTCGACTTGGCAAAGCGCTGCTGAAACAGCACCGCCACCGCGCCTTTGACGCCCATGTCTTTTCTGTAGCCGCGCTGGCGAAAAACGCTGTTGAGCTCCAACAGACCGGCCACATCGACGCCCAGTTTGGCGTCGATGCGCTTGCGGTCGTCGCCCAAACCAAAGCCGGCTTTGGTCACGCCGCGCAGTGCCAGCAGCTCGGACACCCGCGCGCGGCAACCGGCGTCGTGCAGTTGAAACACCCAAGCGCGCTCCAGCGTGGAGAGCTGCACGATGTGCGGGCCGTCAGAGGCTTGGTCTTTGACAAACGTCGGCTTCGATTCGGTATCAAAGCCCCAGACGGCGGCATCGGCCAGCGCGGCGCAGGCTTGGTCGGCCTGCTGGGCGGTGCTGACCAAGCTGATGCGGTCAAGGCCGAGGTGGTCAAACGGCTCGAGCAGCGCAATCTGCTCTTTGCTGGGGGTGGGGAGGGTGGAGTTCATGCAATGCCAAAAAAGTCGTGTCGCAGGATAGCGGCACTTTGGCTGTCTTTGGCTGTCTTGCGCGCCGTCTTGCGTGGGCTTTGCTGGCACAGCCGATAATCACGCCCCGGTAGCCGTCCATTGAGGGCGATTTCTCCGCCCCCTGAAAGACCAAAAAATCATGCGTAAAACATTCCAACTCCGCCCCGAAGGCAAAAACCCCGACCGCGTCCTCGACGCCACCAAGCACGAAATCCGCAAGTACCTCAAGCGCGAACGCAGCCGCACCCTGCCCGAAGGCGTGGACTATTGGGACTTCAACTGTAAATTCGGCGCGACCGAAGCGACCGCCCAGCCCGCCCGCGTCGGCGAGCTGATTGGCCTGATTGATGTGCTGGTCAAAGAGGGCGGCACGCAGTTTTATATGGAAATCTTGTCCTGCCACGGCACGCGCCAAGCGCCGCCGGCCAAGGCCGCTGAGATGCACGCTGATGCCGATGCTGACGAAGGCGACGACGACTGAGCTTATTCGGGCGCGCCTGACGCGTGCGCCGCTTTGGCTGCCAGCGCCGCCGCCGCGCGCAGCTTGTCCTTTTTACTGGGACGCACACCCTTGACGCCGCCATTGCCACTGCCGGGCTGCGCTGGCGGCGCTGGCGGCGCTACTTCCAGCGGCTCAAAGCCGGCGATGTGTTCTAGCGGCAGGCTCAGGCCTTGGCGTTTTTCAATCAAATGCCAATGCGCCTCGCTGGCTGGCGTGACCAAGCTGACGGCCAAGCCACTTTCGCCGGCGCGGCCGGTGCGGCCAATGCGGTGGATGTAATCCACGGCAGAGCGCGGCAGGTCGTAGTTAACCACCACCGGCAGCTGCGCAATGTCGATGCCGCGCGCGGCCAAGTCGGTCGTCACCACCACTTGCCAGCGGTCGGCCTTGAACTCATCCAGCACTTGCGTGCGCGCGCCTTGGCTTAAATCACCGTGAAAAGGCGTGGCAAACACCTTGGCGCGGTAGAGCTTTTCGGCCACGTGCTCGGCGGTGTATTTGGTGGCGACGAACACCAGCACGCGCTCCCAACCTTCGTCTTTGATGAGTTGCAGCAGCAGTTGCGTACGGCGTTTGTCGTCCACGGCGATGGCGCGTTGCAAGATGGTGGCGCTGCCTTGGCTGGCTTCGGTTGGCGCGACTTCGATGCGCACTGGCTCCCTCAGCAGGCTGGCCGCCAGCGCTTCAACGCTAGCGGGAAAGGTGGCCGAGAAAAACAGCGTTTGCCGCTGCGTTGGCAGCAGAGCGAGCACGCGGTTGAGCTCGTCGGCAAAGCCCAAGTCGAGCAGGCGGTCGGCCTCGTCCAGCACCAACAGCTGCACGCTGGCGAGCTTCAGGGCGTTGTGCTCGACCAAATCCAGCAGACGCCCCGGGGTGGCAACGACGATGTCGGCACCGCCGCGCAGCGCCATCATTTGCGGGTTGATGGAGACGCCGCCAAACACCACCGCCACTTTGGGCGTTTGCGCCAAATGCTGGCCAAGGCTGCGCAGGACTTCGCCGACTTGGGCGGCCAGCTCGCGCGTCGGAGCTATGACCAGCGTGTGTACGCGCCGTGCGCCGCCGCCGGGGCGCTGGGATAAAGCCGCATCTTGGTGGCGTTGCAGCGCCGGCAGGGCAAACGCGGCGGTTTTGCCCGAGCCGGTTTGCGCCGAAGCCCAGACGTCAGCGCCGCGCAGCACGGCCGGAATGGCCTCGGTTTGGATGGGCGTGGGCGCGGTAAAGCCCAGTTCAGTAGCAGCGCGGGCGAGCGCCGGGGAAAGCCCGAGGGAAGCAAAAGGCATGGTGTAGCTATAGAGGCGCTCAAAAAAGCGCAAAAAAATGCAGGCGCACTGCCTGTGACCGGCAATTGTGCGCCAGCGGGCTGCGCAACCGGATAATCAGCACTTTTGTTAACTACTAGGACAGCAGCGCCATGCGTTTGAGTGATTTGGGCGGACTCGTTTACTCCACCGATGCGGGGCGCATGTGTCCCGACTGCCGCCAGCCCAAGGCGCAGTGCGTGTGCAAAGCGGCGGCTGCGGCTGCTGTGGCGGCGGGCGACGGCACCGTGCGCGTGTCGCGCCAAACCAAAGGGCGCGGCGGCAAGGCGGTGACGCTGGTCAAAGGCGTGCCGTTGGCGCCAGACGAGCTGGTGGCGCTGGGGAAAATGCTGAAAACCGCTTGCGGCAGCGGCGGCACCGTCAAAGACGGCGTGATCGAAGTGCAAGGCGACCATGTCGAGCGCGTCATCGAAAGCCTGAAAGCGCAGGGCTACCGCGTCAAACGCGCTGGCGGCTAAAGAGGTTAAAGATGGCAATGGGCGCAGAGCAACTACAGAGGCTAGTGACGGTGGCCATGCCCTACGGCAAATACCAAGGCCGCCCGATTGCCGACCTGCCGGGCGATTATTTGAATTGGTTTGCCCGCACCGGCTTTCCGCGCGGCGACATTGGCCGTCTGCTGGCGTTGATGCACGAGATTGACCACAACGGCCTGTCCGACTTGCTCAAGCCGCTGCGCGCGAAAAAGTAGCCAAATCAGCCTCTAGCCCTTTAGATACGTGCGCTAGTAGCTCACTTTTTAGGGTTTCTCTAGCGGGCAGTGGCGCTGGCAGCCGCCGCGCATTGCGCCAGCCAACAAAAAAGCGCTGACCCGCAGCGCTTTTTCAGGGGCTTTTAGGCCAATTTAGAACACCGGAACCACCGCGCCTTTGTATTTTTCGAGGATGAATTTTTTCACTTCAGGCGTGCGCAGCGCTTGCACCAGTTTGGTGATGCGCGCGTCTTTGGCGTGGTCAGCACGGGCGGCAATGATGTTGACGTAAGGCGAATCGCCGTCTTCGATGAACAAAGCGTCTTGCGTTGGATTGAGCTTGGCTTCGATGGCGTAGTTGGTGTTGATCAGCGCCAAATCGACATCGTCGAGCGCGCGCGGCAGCAGGGCGGCTTCGAGCTCGCGGAACTTCAGCTTCTTCGGGTTTTTGACGATGTCAATCGGCGTAGCGGTGATGTTCTTTGGGTCTTTTAGCGTAATCAAACCCTGCTTTTGCAGCAGCAGCAAAGCGCGCCCGGCGTTAGATGGGTCGTTGGGAATGGCCACCAGCGCGCCATTCTTCAAATCAGCCATGTTTTTGATTTTTTTCGAGTAAGCGCCAAACGGCTCGACGTGAATTTTGCCGTTCGGCACCGTCACCAAGCTGCTTTTGCGGTCTTTGTTGTAGCTGTCCAAGTACGGCTGGTGCTGGAAGAAGTTGGCATCCAGCTGCTTGTCTTCGACGGCGGCATTGGGTTGCACGTAGTCGCTGAATTCGCGCACTTGCAGCTCAATGCCTTGGGTTTTGAGCTGTGGTTTGACGAAGTTCAAAATTTCAGCGTGCGGCACGGCAGTTGCTGCCACTTTAAGCACTTCCTCGGCGTGTACGGCAAAGGCGCTAGCGGCAATGGCGAGGGCGGTCAGGGTTTTTTTGAACATTTTTGAGTGGCTTTCAGACAATGGAAAACCGTGAGTTTAGGCCGCTAGAGGGCTGGCGCTAAATGGTTTCGCGCTATGTCCTTATGCCCGCACCGCAAACGTCGCTCCACTCCCACGGATTGATCAGGGCCACGCCGGTGGGTTGGAAATCGGCGGTATTGCGCGTTACCACCGCCATGCCATGCACCAAAGCGGTGGCTGCGATGAGCGCGTCGCGCTCGCCGCGTTTGTCGGGCACGTGCAGCCGAGCGCAGCGTTGTGCCACGGCGCTATCCACCGCCAGCGTGCGCCCCGAAAACTCGGGCAGCACCTGCTGCTCTAGCCACAAGCGCAGCACCGCCCCTTGGGCTGCGTCCTTGCGCTCCAGCGACAAAACGCCCAGCTCCAATTCCATGACGGTGATGGCCGAGATAAACAGGTCAGCGGCGTCCACGCTTTGCGCCCATGCCGCGACGTTGGCGTCGGCCTTGCCAAGGCGCACCTTGCGCAGCTCAGACACTACGTTGGTGTCCAGAACAAGCATCATGAGAAGTCGGCTGGCCGGGTGTCGATGCTCGCGCGTGGCGGCTCAAACTCGATGTCGGCCGCGCCCGGCATGGCCAGCGCATCGGCAATGTTGCGCCGCTGCTGCGTAAGGCGCTGGTACTCGGCAAAGCTCATCAGCACATGGGCTGGACGGCCCCGGTCTGTGATGAACACTGGCCCGTTATTGGCCGCCCGTTTTGCCTCGCTCGCGCCTTGGTTGAACTCGCGGCTGGACAAGGTGGTGATGGTTATACCCATAGCGATACCCCACTGAATATGTGATGTAGTTATGTTACTACAATCTAAAAGCGCCCGGATTCAATGGTTTTGTGCTGCTGCGTTGGACTGGATTTTTTCGTCCCCCGCAAACGTCGGCTGCGTGCCAAAGTAGCCCAGAAACAAATTGCGCGCAATGCCGTGGGCGGCGGTTTGCAGCTCGTGCGCCACTTCGGGCGTAAACAGGCGGTTGGTGTGTTCGCCCCACAGCCGCACCCAAGCGGCAAAGTGCGCCGGCGTTACGCCTTGCAGCGCCATGTGCTTGGTAAACACGTTGCCGCGAAAGCGCTTGCTGCCCAGCGCCACCGTGCTCCAAAAGTCCACCATGCGCGCCAAGTGCGGCTCCCAGCGATCGCGCAGTGCCTCCTCAAACACGGGGCTCAGCAGCGGGTCGGCGCGCACGTCGGCATAAAAGCTGTGTACCAGCTCGGTCAGGCTCTGGACAGTGGGTTCGTTGGGCAGGGGTGTGCGCATAAAAAATTCCCACAAAGATTCATAAATGATGGTTGTTTTATAGCGCTGGCTAAAATCTGTAGCAAGTAATATCAAGTTTTTACTAAGGGTAAATACTATGCGCCTGACCCAATGGACGGACTACACGCTGCGGGTGCTGATGTACTGCGCCGCCAATGAGGGGCGCGAGCAACCCATCACCATCACCGAGGTGGCCGAGAGTTTTGATATTTCGCGCAGCCACTTGACCAAAATCGTGCAGCAGTTGGCGGCTGATAATTTGCTGGAAACCTCGCGCGGGCGCGGCGGCGGGATGCGGCTGATGAAGCCAGCCAAGGACATCAACGTCGGCGCTTTGGTGCGCTCGAGCGAGACCGATTTCAACTTGGTCGAATGCTTTGATGCCACCACCAATCAGTGCCGCCTGATAGGTCATTGCGGTCTGCAAGGCGCGTTGGGCGAGGCGATGGAGGCGTTTTTTATGGTGCTCGACGCGATGACGCTAGCTGATTTGATGCCGCCGCAGGCGCAGGTTGCCGCCGTAGCTAACAACGTCATTGCGCTGCACCGCGCGCCAACTTGGCCTGCAAAAGCCTGAATTACCGCAGCACTTCCAGCAGGCGATCCAGCCCGCCTTGGTTAATCGCCACTTGCGCTTGCACGCGCACCTTGGGTTTGGCGCGGTAGGCCACTGACAGGCCGGCTGCGTCCATCATCGGCAAATCATTGGCACCGTCGCCCACGGCAATGGTTTGGCGCGGGTCAATGCCCAAGAGCGACGCCACTTCCAGCAGCGTGCGGCGTTTTTCGGCACCATCGCAAATGTCGCCCCAGCATTGGTCAATCAGCCGGCCAGTCAGCAGGCCATCGGCCACTTCGAGCTGGTTGGCGCGGGCAAAGTCCATGCCCAGCAGGCCTTTGACGCGCTCAGAAAAGAAGGTAAAGCCGCCCGAGACCAGCAGCGTTTTCAGCCCCGCAGCGCGCGCTGCGGCCATTAGCTCCAGCGCGCCGGGGTTGAGGCGCAGACGCTCTTGAAAAACCGCTTCTAAATGCGCTGCCGACACGCCGCGCAGCATCGCCACGCGCTGGCGCAGGCTGTCTTTGAAGTCGGTGATGATGCCCTGCATCGCCGCCTCGGTAATCGCTGCCACCTCGGCCTTGCGCCCGGCGGCATCGGCAATTTCGTCGATGCATTCGATGTTGATCAGCGTCGAGTCCATGTCAAACGCAATCAATTTGTAGTCAGACAAACGCTGCGCCGCCGGCAAGCGCTGGACGACAAGGCCGGGAGAGAGTTCAGTGGTGGGCATGGTGGTT
>JAGNUJ010000123.1 GCA_017987055.1 Giesbergeria sp. | reverse complement strand
GAGCCGTGGTGGCGACACCCGGCCCAGATTAATGGCGGTCACATTCGGGCAACCGAATGCACAGAATCCGGCTTATCGGCGCGCTTCACACTTATTTCAGTAAAAAACGGCTCTAGCCCTTATGGAGCGTGCGGTTGCAGCTATTGTTTAAATAGCCTTTGCCGCATGAAAAAGCCTTAAAACTTCTCCCACGCCTGCAGATAGCGCCATTGGCCTTCGGGCACTTTGGCCAGCGGCACGCGGCCGATGCGGATGCGTTTGATCGCCAGCACGCGCAGGCCGACGGCTTCGCACATCGCCGGGATTTGGCCGGGGCGGATGCCTTGCAGCGCAAAGCGCAGTTTGGTTTCGCTCTGCCAGCTCACTTTGATGGGCGGCAGCGGCCGGCCGTTGAATGTCAAACCGTGGCACAGGCGCTTAAGGCCGTGGTCGATGATCTGGCCGGCCACTTCAACGATGCATTCCTGCTCCAGCGACTCGATGTCCTCGGCCAGCTTGCGGGCGATGCGCTTGTCTTGCGTAAACACCACCAGCCCGCTGGCCGGCGTCGGCAGCGGTGTGAAGCATTCCAAGTCCTTGAAGTGGCGCAGCAGCACGCGGGTGTCGGCCGCGTCGCCGGCCATGTGCGAGGCGATGTTCAGCAGCGACTGCGCTGGGCGCTCGCCTTGGCTGCGGCTGCCGTGCGCGGCGGCGGCGGCTTCCATGCCGAGGCCCGCCTCAAAGCCCACCGGCTTGTGCAGCAGCAGGGTGACGGGCACCAAGTCGAACAGGCTGGCTTCCTTCTCGAGCACGATGGTTTGCTGGGGCGAGACGCGCGCGCCGGGCACTTCGATGGTTTTACCATCCACCGTGACCCAGCCGCCTTCGATGTATTGCTCGGCGGTGCTGCGCGAGCATTGCAGTTGTTCGGCCAACCGTTTGGCGAGGCGAACGGTGGTGTTTGTCGTGTGGTGTGTATCAGTCATCAATCAGTTCAGTCGTTACCGGGTTCCAGTGCGCGGATGCGTTCTACGTGCGCCATCAGTGAGCGCTGCGCCACTGGCCACATGCGCGGCGGCACGTCGGCGTAGGCGTGTGCTACCCATTCTTCTGGCGTGCCGCCCGGCAGGGCTTGCATGGCCGCGACGACTTTGGCCTCGCGCGCCAAGCGGTGCGCTCGCAAATGGGCGATGGCGCTGCGGGCGCTGCCCAGCACGTAGCCGTGCGCCGGCAGGATGAATTGCGCGCCGTGCTCAGCGCACAAAGTGTCTAGCCGGTCGAGCGAATCCAAATAGTCGGCCATGTTGCCGTCGGGCGGGCTGATGACGGTGGTGCTGCCATTCAAAATGTGGTCACCCGAGAACAGCAGGCCGTCTTCTTGCAGCAGCAAGCACAGGTGGTTGGCCGCGTGGCCGGGGGTGTGAATCACCTGCAAAGTATGGGTAATTTCACCGTCTAGCCCTTTACCTGTAAGCGCTAGCAGCTCATTATTTTGTAGCACTCGGTCGGGCGTGAACAGGCTGTGCGCCTGCGCCGTTGGTGCGGACGGCAAGCCCAAAATCGGCGGCTGGGCGCGGCCGGCCTGCACGCACATCGCTTGCAGCGGCGCAGCCCCCGGCGAGTGGTCGGGGTGCGAGTGCGTGCAGACAATCATGCGGATATCGCCGCCGGCGGCGCGCCACAGGCGCTCTAGGTGCTCGGCGTCTTCTGGCCCGGGGTCGATGGCGATGTAGCCGGTAGCGGGGTCGCCGACCAGATAGCTGTTGGTGCCCGGACCGGTCATCACGCCGGGATTGGGCGCGGTCAGGCGCTGCACGTTTTTCAACAGCGGCACGGCGCGCTCGCTTTGCCAGTCGAGCGGGTGGACGATTTGACCGTCGGGGCAGACCAGCTCCAACTCGCCAAACGGCATTTCGTCTTCCATGTAGCGCGCTTCTTTGCCAGCCAGCAAGCCGGCGCGCGGGCAGCTCGTCCACAGCGGGGTTTCGCCGCTGCACGCGCTCAGCACGGCGGCGGCGTTGGCAAATTGGGCCAAGCGCTCCAGCGTGCGAATCGTCGGATAAATCATGAAAAACTGGCCAGCGGCGTGGCGTGCCAGTGCATCGCTTGGGCTGACCCAAACTGGCTCGAATTGCTCTTTTTCGTCGGCCACGGGAGTTTGGCCGGGTGGCATGTGGGCGACCAAAAACGGCACGTCAAAGCGCTTGGGCAGGTCGCGGTCGGCGGTCCAGCGGGCGAGGACGAAGACGCTGTCGGCCGCCAGCGTCAGGCCGCGCTCTTGGCACTGCGCCACAAACGGTGCGTGGCGGTCGAGGGCGGCAATATCGTGCGCGCCGGCGATGCGGCCATCGGCGTGGCGAGCAAGCAGGATGCCGAGTTCTTCAAAACTCTCGCGGATGGCGGCAATGGCTTGGGTCAGGTGCTCGTCGCTTTGCGTCGGGCGCCGGGCGGCGGCGGCGTAGCTGGCGGGGTCTGAGTCCAGCGCGTCAATGCCGCCGCCGGGAAAGACATAAGCGCCGGGCACAAAGCTGGCCTTGGCCGAGCGGCGCGTCATCAGCACTTCAAGGCTGCCGTCGGCCGCGTCGCGCAGCAATAAAACAGTGGCCGCCGCCAGCGTGGGGACTGGCTCGCGGTGCGGGTGGAGTTGTTGGTTCAGGCGTGGCATGGCGGCATTATCCGGTGGGGGTGCTGGGCAGCGGCCGAGCGATTGACGCTGCATCTGGCTGCTGTGCCGGGTGGGCGGCGATGAAGGCGGGCAGCGCCTCGCAGTGCTCAGCAATGCGCACCAGCGTTGGGTAGGGTGCCAAGTCCAATTCAAAACGCCGGGCGTTGAACACCTGCGGCACCACGCAGCAATCGGCCAGCGTCGGCGTGTCGCCGTGGCAGCACAAACCAGTCGCCGCGTCGTTGGCCAAGTGCTGCTCTAGCGTCGCAAAGCCCAGCGCCATCCAGTGGCGCGCCCACGCATTGCGCGCGTCGCCGCTGGCTTGCAGCTCGCCCGACAAATAGGTCAGCACGCGCAGGTTGTTCAGCGGGTGGATGTCGCAGGCCACCGTCAGCGCCAGCGCACGCACGCGGGCGCGGCCGAGTGCGTCGGCGGGCAACAGCGGCGGCTGTGGGTGCGTTTCGTCGAGGTATTCCATGATGGCCAGCGATTGCGTCAGCGTGGTGCCATCGTTGTCCGCGTCTATGTTCAACGCCGGCACCAGCGCGGCCGGGTTGATGGCGCGGTAGGCGCTTTGCAGCTGCTCGCCGCCGCCTTTGAGCAGGTGTACCGGTACGGTGTCAAACGCCAAGCCTTTGAGGTGCAGCGCAATGCGCAGCCGGTACGCCGCCGAGCTGCGAAAGTAGGAGTAAAGCTGGAGCATGGCGCGCGCTCAGGCTTGGGGGTTGCGCACGGTTTGGTCGATGGCACCAAAGATGCTCGCGCCGTTGGCATCGAGCATTTCGATGCGCACGCGGTCGCCAAAGCGCAAAAACGGCGTGACGGGCGCGCCGCTTTCGATGGTTTCGTACATGCGCACTTCGGCCAAGCAGCAGTAGCCAACGCCGCCGTTGGCGATGCTGGAGCCGTGCAGGTTGCCCTGTTTGTTCGACACCGTGCCCGAGCCGATGATGGAGCCAGCGGTCATAGCGCGCGTCTTGGTGACGTGGGCCACCAACTGGGCAAAGTTAAACGCCATGTCTTCGCCAGCGTTCGGGCAGCCAAACGGTTGCTGGTTGAGCTGCACGTGCAGCGGCAGGTGCAGTTTGTAGTCTTGCCACGCTGCGCCCAGCTCGTCGGGCGTTACGGCGACGGGCGAGAAAGCGCTGGCCGGTTTGGACTGGAAGAAGCCAAAGCCTTTGGCCAGTTCCGCCGGAATCAGGTTGCGCAGCGACACATCGTTGACCAGCATCACCAAGCGGATGGCTTGGCCGGCTTGCTCGACGTTGGCACCCAGCGGCAGGTCGCCGGTGATGACGGCGACTTCGGCCTCCAAATCGATGCCCCAGTCTTCGCTCAGCACATCAATCGGGTCGCGCGGGCCGACGAAGGAGTCGGAGCCGCCTTGGTACATCAGCGGATCGGTCCAGAAGGACTGCGGCACTTCGCTGTTGCGCGCTTTGCGCACCAGCTCGACGTGGTTCAGGTAGGCCGAGCCGTCAGCCCACTGGTAGGCACGCGGCAGCGGCGAATGGCACTGCGCTGCGTCAAACGGCTGCGCAGCAGTGGCGCTGCCGTTGTTGAGCGCTGCATACACCTGCTCCAGTTGTGGCGCGCAGCGCTCCCAGTCGTCCAGCGCCGCTTGCAGCGTGGCGGCAATGGCGGGCACGGCTTGGCACTGGGTCAGATCGCGGCTGACAACAACCAAACTGCCGTCACGGCTACCGGTTTTGAGGGTGGCTAGTTTCATGGAGAACTCCGTAATGGGTCGAGAGGCGCTGGCGTGCAAACGTGCTGGCGCGGGGTAGAGTGAAAAGAGGATTTAAGTTAAGACTTGGCGCTGTAGCTGCCGTCGTGCATCCATGCGGCGTGCTTGGGGGCTTTTTTGGTCACGGCCCATTCGTTGAGCATGTCCCATTTGACGTCGTCGAGCTTTTTCATCATCTCTGGCGTGCCGGTGTTGACGGCCAGCTCCAAGCGGTGGCCGCTCGGGTCGCGAAAGTAGATGGATTTGAAGATGGTGTGGTCGGTCGGGCCAATCACCTCGATGCCGTCGGCTTGCAGGCGCTCTTTGGCGGCCAGCAGCTCTTGCATGCTGTCCACTTCCATCGCCAAGTGCTGCGTCCATGTCGGGGTGTTGCGGTCGCGGTCCATCGGCGCTTTGGTCGGCAGTTCAAAAAACGCCAAGATGTTGCCCGCGCCAGCATCCAAAAAGATGTGCATGTAGGGATCGGCTTCTTTGGTCGATGGCACTTCGTCTTCGGCAATGGCGAGGATGAAATCCATGTTCAGGT
>JAGNUJ010000122.1 GCA_017987055.1 Giesbergeria sp. | reverse complement strand
TGGCGTGCTTGTCTTTGATGCGCAGCTTGAGGGTTTTGGTGCAATCCATAGTTCTAATTATAATTGGCCTATGACAAACGAACAAGCTATTCGCACAGGCAGGCATTGCGTATTCATGATGCATATTCATTTGGTCTATATCCTTCCCCGCCCAAATCAGGCGGCTTCGCCTCCAAGCTGCTGCGCAGCTAACTGACTTGGACGAGGCTTGTCGCGCATTTGGTCAACGGTATTGCGCCAAATAGCGCTTCTCGAATCGCCCCTTGAGCCAATGAAAAATCCGCAGCGGCGGCAGTACCATCTGGCGCTTGGGCGTGCGCCACACCAGCGTGCCGGTGTCCAGCGCATCAATGATGCACATCAGCTCGACTTTAAAAGTAGCGTTTTGTGCGCCGTTTGCCAGCGCAGCCAGCAGGTTTTGCGCTGCCGCAGCTGCCTGCAAATCGGCCATGTGGGCTTGCTTGGGCATCCATTCGGGGCCGGGAAAACTGCCCGAATCGCCCACCACATACACCCGCTCGTGTCCCGGCACGCGGCATTGGGCGTCGGCCTGCAGCAAGCCGCCGGGCGAGCGCGCCAGCGCGGTGTTGTCAAACCAGGTGTTGCCGGTCATGCCGGGCATAAACAGCGTCAAGTCGGACGCAAACTCGCCGCCTTCGGTGACGACTTTGTTGGCCTCCAAGCGCACCATCTTGTGGCCCAAATGCGTGGCGATATCGCGCCGCGCCATCTCGGCTAGCAGGCTGTGCACCGTCTTGGTACCTAAGCGGTTGCCCGGCTCTTTCGAGGGGTTGAAAAACACCAGCTTGAACTGCTCGCGCCGACCTTCGCGGCGCAGTTGGGTGTCGATGCCAAACAAAAATTCAAACATCGGCCCGCCGCGTACCGCCGTGGGTTCTTGTGGGTTGCCGGCAAAGCCGACGGCGATGGTGCCGCCCTGCATGGCGCGCAAGCGATCGCGGATTTTTTCGGCTGCCGCAATGCCTTCGCAGGGGGTGATGGCGTGCTCAATGCCGGGCAGTTTTTTGATAAAGCGCCCGCCAGTGGCAATCACCAGCGCGTCGTTGGTGATGGCACCGGCGCTGGTCAGCACGCTGCGCCCGCCTTCTTCCAAACCGGTCACATCGGCGGCGACATGCTCAACGTCCATGCGCTTAAAAAACGGTGCCAGCGGCACGACCAAGTCGGCGCGGGTGCGCTCGCCGCTGGGAATCCAAATGATGCCGGGCAGGTAGTGCAGCTCAGCGCGCGGCGACACCAGCGTGATGCGGGCGTGGCGGTCGCGCTGGCGCAGCGCGCGCACAGTCGATAGCGCGCCAAAACCGGCACCTAAAACCGTGATGTGCTGGGGTCGGGTCATACGGCGGCTTTCTGGCAATGAATTTATAGTCAAAACAGCCAATAGGCCTTTAAATACGGGCGCTAAAAGCTATTAAAAAATGAGCTAAATGGTATGGTTAGGGCTTACTGAGCGCTTGGTTGGCGCTGCGCAGCGCGCTCTCATCGAGCTGGCCGGCCAGTTGCGCCAAGCGCAGCCCCTCTTGCAGCAGTTGGCTGCGCGCTTGTGCCAAGGCCAAACGGGCGTTAGCGTTGTCGTTTTGGGCGTTGAGTAAATCCAGCAACGTGCGGTCGCCCACCTCGTGGCCGAGTTGCGTCGCGTCGGCGCGCGCTTGGCTCGCTTGCAGCGCTTGCGCCAGTGCTTGGACGCGCTCGCGCCCGACCGACAAGCCCAGCCACGCGGCGTGGACTTGCTGGGCGACTTGCTCGCGCGTGGCGTCCAGTTGCGCTTGGGCCGCGTCCAACAGGCGCAGCGCTTCTTCTTCTTTGGCGCTGCGCATGCCTCCCGTGAACAGTGGCACCGTCAGCTGCACGCCGACTTGGGCGCTGGTGGCTTTGTTGCGCGCACCGCGGCCAAAGTCGCCGCTGCCGTGCAGGCGCTCTTGCGCCGCTTGCGCGACCAAATCCAGCGTGGCCGAGGCGCTCAGGCGGTGCTTGTCGGCCTCTAACCGCGCCACGTCCAGCGCCAGCAGCTGTTGGCGAATCAGCGGGTTGTTGCTGGCGGCATCGAGCTGCCAAGCCTCCAGCGTGCGCGCAGTGGCGGGCGGGTTGTCGGCGGGCAGGTAGGCGACTAAATCCGCGCCGCTTAAACCGGTGCTGTCAGCGAGTTGGCGGCGTTTGATGTCCAGCGCGCTTTGCGCGGCCAGTTGCTGCGCGCGCAGGCCAGACAGGCGGGCGCGCGCTTCGTGGGTGTCGGTGACGGGCAGTTGCCCCAGCGTGAAGCGCTCTTGCACCTCGTCGCTGGTGCGCTGCACGGCGCTCAGTTGAGACCCCAGCACGCGCAGCGCTTCTTGCGCCAGCGCCACCTCGAAATACTGCTGTGCGGTGCGCAGCATCAGCGCTTGCTGCGCCGCTTGCCACTGCACCTCGGCCACATCGACCGACGCGCTCAGTTGCTGTTGTTGCACGCGCCGCTGCGGATTGAGCAGCGGCTGGCTCGCTTGCAGCGCCCAGCGCGTGGCGCTGCCGCCGCGCACTGAGGTGCTGAAGTCAACGCCGCTCGAGGTACCCATGCCGGGTGCGGAGAACTGCGCCCCGCGCACGTCGCTGTCGTGCGTGCCGATGCCGGCGGCGGCGCTCAGCGCCACGTTCGGTCGCCACAGGGCAGCGGCTTGGTCGCGGCGCGGCTGTGCCGCTGCGTGCGCGGCGCGCGCCACGGCGTAGCTGCGGTCGTGCTGCTGGGCGGCTTGCCACGCTTGCAGCAAGTCAGCAGCACCGGCGGTGCTGACAGCCGCAGCGCAGGCCACAGCCAGCAGCGACCAGCGCAATGGCCGACGCAAGTTATGAGGCAGCGGAGGATGCAATGGGCGCATGGCGTTTAACTCCTACGGGTGAATAAGCGTTGCAGCCAATGCACCGCATTCGCCGCGTGGCGTGCCCAGCAGGGACACATGGCGCGGGCGCGGCTTAGGCCGTTGCCGGCGCTGCAGCAGCGGCAGCGGCGGTGAATTCGTCAAACGCGGCCGACATCTTGGCGGCGTACATCAGCGACGGGCCGCCGCCCATGTAGACCGCCATCGCCATCGTCTCGGCCATCTCGGCGCGGGTGGCACCCAGCTTGACCAGCGCCTGTGCGTGAAAGCCCACACACGGCTCGCAGCGCGCCGCCACCGACAGGGCTACAGCGATCAACTCTTTGGTTTTGGCATCCAGCGCGCCGTCTTTGCTGGCGCCTTGCGCCATCGCGCTAAAGCCGCGCATCGTGTCGGGGATTTCTTGGCGCAGCTTGGCCATTTCGGCAGAGATATCGCGGGTCAGTTGCAAGTAAGAAGTGCTCATCAAAAGGCTCCAGTCAGGGTTGGGATTGGGGTAAAAAAAGACTCAATTAACAGTAAAAATAGGCTCTAGCCCTTTAAATGCGGGCGCTAGCAGCTATCAATTAAATAGCTTAATCAAGCAACTGTGGTCTCGACGGCAGCGCCAGCATCCGGCGGGCAGTGCAGCGCGTCCAGACGGTTGCGGTAAGCGGCGTAATACAGCGTCGGAATCACCACCAGCGTCAGCACGGTCGACACCGCAATCCCAAACACCAACGAAATCGCCAGCCCGTTAAAAATCGGGTCGTCCAAGATGAAGAACGCGCCCAGCATCGCCGCCAGCCCGGTCAGCACAATCGGCTGCGCCCGCGTGATGGCCGACTGCACGATGGCGCGCTCAAACGCCACACCAGCGCGCACCTGCAGGTTGATGAAGTCCACCAACAAAATCGAGTTGCGCACGATGATGCCGGCCAGCGCAATCATGCCAATCATGCTGGTCGCCGTGTACTGAGCCCCTAGCAGCGCGTGTCCCGGCATGACGCCAATAATCGTCAACGGAATCGGCACCATGATGATCAGCGGCGTCAGGTACGAGCCAAAGTGCGCCACTACCAGCAGGTAAATCAGGATCAGCCCGACGCCATAGGCCGCGCCCATGTCGCGGAAGGTTTCATAGGTGATTTGCCATTCGCCATCCCACTTCAGCGCGTAGCCGCGCCACGCGTCGCTGGGTTGGCGAATGAAGTATTCGGTGAGCTGGCCGCCGTCGGGCATGGGCAGTTGGGCAATCTCGCCGCGCATGTTGAACATGCCGTACAGCGGGCTATCGACCTTGCCGGCCATGTCGGCGACGACGTAGTTCACCGCCAGCAAATCCTTGTGGTGGATGGGTTGCTCGCGCAGCGTGTCACTCAGCGTCACCAGCTCGCGGATCGGCACCAGCGCGCCGCTGGCGCTGCGCACCGCCAGTTGCAGCAGCGCATTCATGTCGCCGTGCTGGCCGGGCGGCAGTTGCAGCACGGCAGCGGCAGGGTATTTGCCTTGGTCGTGCAGATAGGTCGCCGCTTCGCCGGTCAAACCGGCGCGCAGCGTGCTGACGATGGCTTGCTGCGGCACGCCCAGCAGCGCGGCTTTGCGGCGGTCCACCAGCAACAGCGTGCGCGGCGCGTCTTGGATGCTGCTGTCGTCGATATCGACCACGCCGGCCGTTTTGGCAAACACTGCGCGCACGGCTTGGGCGATTTGGCGGCGGCCTTCGGCCTCGGGGCCATAGACCTCGGCGACGATGGGTGCCAGCACCGGCGGCCCCGGCGGCACTTCGACCACTTTCACATTCGCGCCAAAGCGCCGGCCAATCTCTTGCAGCGCTGGGCGCACGCGGGTGGCGATGGCGTGGCTTTGCTGCTGGCGCTGGTGCTTATCGACCAAGTTGACTTGGATGTCACCGACCTCGCCGCCCGCGCGCAGGTCGTACTGGCGCACCAAACCGTTGAAGTTGATCGGCGCGGCGGTGCCGGCGTAGGCTTGGTAATCGGTCACTTCGGGCACCGTGGCCAGATGCGCGCCCAGTGCGTGCAGCGCGGCGGCGGTTTGCTCCACCGGCGTGCCAGCGGGCATATCGACCACCACCTGAA